>JACPAL010000010.1 GCA_016180855.1 Deltaproteobacteria bacterium
ACCGCCGACATGATCCAGACTCATGGTTCCATCGAGCTCTTACCGCCTGTGTTTTTGCCTCTCCGAGGACTCTTGGTACACTTTTCGGATAAGCATGTAAGTCTATTACAATAACCTTCCCAATAGGACATAGATTTCTTCCGTCATATCGAGGGGTTATCTATGTCTGTGCGAATCGCATTGGGAGAGAGGACCAGGGCATTACGCGAGCAATCGGGACTGACCCAGCAGGAATTGGCCGAGGCCATAGGGGTGGAGAGCCCATCCTACATCTCCAAAATCGAAAGAGGGATGACATCGCCCTCCTACGAACTCTTGGTCCGCATTGCCAGGGTGCTGAAGGTGGAGATCAAGGATCTTTTCGACGCCGATTTCAAAAGGGAAGGAAAACCGATGGAGGCCTTGGATAAGTGGCTTTTGAAGTTCCGTTCTTTGCTGAAAGGGCGAAAAACCAAGGAAATCAAAATCGCCTACGATATCATCCGAAAGATCCTTTGCGCCAAGAACGATTAAAAATTTTAGTTTGTGGACGGGGGACTCGTCTGTTGCAACCGTGCACGCGCCAAGCGGACCGTATCGTGGAGTTTCTTTTCAAGTTCCTTCTTGGGTAATACCTTCGTCCAGTAACTGGCGACATGGATGCCGCTCTTGGCTAGTTCAAGCAACTCGACGTGCTGCTGACTTTTGCCTGCACACAAAATGATGCCTAATGGTTCTTGATCCTTGGAATCGCACTCGTAACGCTTTAGCCAGTTGAGGTAGAGTTCCATCTGCCCTTTATCAGCCGCCTCGAAATTACCGATTTTGAGTTCAATAGCCACCAACCGGTGCAGTTTACGGTGGTAGAAGAGCAAATCGAGATAATAGTCCTTATCGTCAATCTGCATTCGCTTCTGACGCGCAACAAAGCAAAAACCGACACCGAGTTCCAAGATAAACGATTCCATTTCGCGCAGGATGGCAGCCTCCAAATCCTTTTCGGCATAGGTGTCTTTGAGCCCAAGAAAATCGAGGAAGTAAGGATCACGGAAGATGAGATCGGGTGTCAGCTTGTCTTCATCACGTAACTTTTTGAGTTCCAGCGCCGCAAGCTTCGCCGGTTTTTTCGAGAGTGCTGTCCGCTCAAAAAGCATCCCGCCTATTTTCTTTGCCAGGGTGCGGGTGTTCCAATTCTCGATGCGGCACATCTCCGCGTAAAAATCGCGTTTGAGCGGTTCCCGAATTGGAATCAAGGATTTAAAATGAGACCACCCTAATTGTCGCTGCAGTGCGGCGACAATTCGTTCATCGGGGAAGACTTCGGCAAATTGCACCATGCGACGAATGTTCTTTTCACCAAAGCCCCGCCCGAATTCCCTCTCTAATTGTCGCCCCAGAGTGGCGATAATTTTCTCCCCATACTCTGCCCGCTTTTCCCTGAGAATATCCTGCTGCACGCGGCGGCCCACGTGCCAGTAAAGAGTGGTCATCCCAGAATCCACGGCCCTTGCAACCCCTTCGCGAGCCCGCAAGATTATCTGCCGTACTTCTACAAACAGAGTTGACAGCCTAGAAGTGACCACAACCGCACGTGATCTCTTTTTGTCAGACATGTCCCCAACCTACGAAAACATCTGAACAATGTCTAGTTCTTGAATCTCGATCCGATTAATGATTATCTGCTACCCTGAGCCAGAAGATGAAACTTATAAAACCCTTCAATGAAATGTCCGTCCTGTTTCCTCTGCTAACCCTCTACACCCTCGCGTATCTGGCGCTCATGGGCTACGACTTTGCGGCCAAGGAAGTCTTTGAAATCCCGTCCGGATTGATGGCCGTTTACATCACCTTGGTTCTTGCCTACTCCGCAGATCGGGAGATCCGCCGGTGGATCGGGAAAGAGTTGCCGTTGCGGAAAGGGACGTTGTTTGTTTATCTCTGGCTCGTCTTTTATCTGGTTGTCTTCATCATTCGAAGTCTCAAGCCGGAGTACGCTCTGCCAAATGATCTGACCAAGGTAACATTACAGGTGTTGGGAATTTTTTTTGGATCCAAGCTGTCGAAGAAAATTTTTCAGGTCAAGAAGGGAACGGTCAAATCGGTTTTTTCGATCCTGAAAGGAGAAGAGGGAGCGATTCCAAAAACAGAAACTCCTAAAGAGACTGAAAAACCGACGGAGCCGACAAAAAATCCAGAAGAGGTTGTCCTGGATCTGATCCGAAAGAGTGGCCGGGCGAAGCGGGAGGAGTTGTTGCCAGTGACGGGGATGTCTAGAAGCAGTTTGGGGCGGCTTTTGGAACAGATGGAAAAGAAGGGGTCGATTACCCAAGTGGGAAAGCTCAAGTGGAGCTATTACGTCATGGCCGGGTCAAAAGGGTCATAACAGGCCGAAAATGGGTCAAAGCTGGGTTAAACAGCTCAAAACAATGAGACCTGAATGACCCAGCTATAACCCGTCTATGACCCAAGATTGTAATATATTGATTTTGCTTTGTATTTTATAGCCCAGCTATGGCCCAGCACAAAAAAACCGCCAAGGGAGGTAAAAGATGGCTCCAAAGAAGATCAAAATAACTAAGCTCTCGGGCCATTTCACGCTCGATGAACTGACCGCTTCTCAGACGGCGATTCAACGGAACATCAAGAACGAACCGAACAGTGCCGAGCTAAAAAATCTGAAAAAACTCTGCCGAGATATTCTGGAACCGTTTCGTAATTTGGTGGGACCGCTTCATATCTCTTCCGGTTTCCGGTCCGAGGCCCTGAACCGGATTACGGGAGGGGTTCCCACGTCACAGCACCGGCTGGGACAAGCGGCCGATATTTTGCCGATCAAAACCGAATTGAAAGCGGCTTATCTGAAGCTGGTCGATTCAAAAGTCCCGTTCGATCAGGCGATCTTTGAGTTTGGGCGGTGGATTCATCTCTCTTGGAGTCCAAAACCACGGCGACAGAGGTTAGTAGCTTCCAAACGAGCAGGGCAAACAGTTTACGCCACGCTCGAAAGCCACGGGGTCAAGAATCTCTGATTCGGAAGGATATCCCGTTAATTGACTTGAATATCCTGATCCAAAATTTCGAGAATATCGATGCCCATAAAGCGAACACCAGCCCTGAGCCGGACTCCAGGCCCCAAGGTGACTTTACCATTTGGGCCTTGGAGTGTGAGCTGCTGCTTGGGTTCGTAACTACCATCTGCATGCTGTACAAAGAAATCGCGGACTTTCATTCAACACCTCCTTGTGAGGTAAAATAAGCACGAGTTAATGAATGTCAATGGAACCGGAGAAAAATTAGGTCAAAAGATCGGCTAGTCCTTCAGCGAGCAGTTCGGCATTGAGAAAGAATCCCTTCTCGTAAACATCCTCCTTCCTCTTGATCGTCGGATGGTAAAAGACATCGGCGACATAGCGGCCGTACATATCGGTCTTGTAGGTTTTGATCACAATGAACTCAATATCTTTGAGCCTCCCCTCCACGAAGCTCTTGGCCTGGTCTGCACGGTCGGGGTCCTTGCCGGTCTTGATTCCGTTCTTGACGATCTCGGCGGTGTTGATTCCCCGAAAACGAATCCGCTGGTTGACCCAAACCTCAAAGCCCAAGTCGATCCGAACGAGGAGCGTATCACCATCCACGACCCTTTCGACCACCGCCTTGTAGATGTGGAGGGGATCGTCGCCTCGTTCCAAGGTTGCCGAGCCTGACTTCAATTTCTTTGGGGATTTTTCAAGCGTATAAAAATCTTTCTGGATCGCCTTGCGCAAGGTATCCCGGCTCCATTCTTCTGTTGCTGCTTGCTGGAAATAAAAGTCTCTTTCCTTCTCATCTTTCACGGAAAGGAGTTCCGTGTAGTGGGCCCAACTGAGTTGCCCTGCCTCTTCCGGCTTGGGTACCTCATCGGGCCAATTTCGGTAAAACTGAATGATCCGGTAGAGGAGGGTCTGGTCCAGATTGAGGTCTTCGGAAAGTTTGGCGGTGAGTCCGGTCGCTTGATCGGGATCGGCAAGTTCCTTCATCTCGGACATTCTCTTTCCCATTTTCCAGTAAGTGGAAACGCGGATTTCATTTACGGCGTTGAGGGCGGCCTGTTGACCGCTCTCGATTAATTTTTTCAGGTCATCGAGGAGCTTTCCGTAAGACTCGGTTTCTGCGAGTTCGGTAGCCATTGATTGAATTTAACCATTTGATTTTACTTGGTCAATCTGTTTTCGCTAACTGCGCGTAAGCGCAGTTAGTCTTCGCTTTTCGCCCCTCCCAAACGGCCGGGGTGGGAGCCGGGGGCGAACGACGCCGGCGGGGCGGGATGGCGAAGGCACCTCTCCTTAATCAATTCCAAAGTCAGGTGCGGCCGGTTCCTTTAAGTAGTACCGGCCAGCCAACGCGACCGGAGTGAAACGGAGGGCGCGACGTGCCACCCAAGCAACGCACTTCACGAAAGATGGGACGAGAACAAGACTGGGCGTAGCGGCTTTTGATTTGCTACCACGGATCGGGTTCGGAGGGTGCGGGGGGAGAACCCGATCCGTGGCCCCGGCGTCACTTTGGTTTTTCCCCTTGGGGCGAGTCGCTGGGTCCGCCAGAGGCGGACAGGGAAGGCCAAGGGAAACAGCGGAGACTGCAAAAGCCATGACTGACGACGGAGGAGGAAGGCGTGGCTTTTGCGTCGACCATCGGCGACACTCGGCACAGCAAAAGGCGTGACGGCGGTTTTTTGCCGGCGCGGCTTTTGCGACGTCCAATGGCAACCACGGCGTTGCAAACCGCATGACGGAGCCGAAGGCGACGGCGGGCGGTTTGCGCCATCGAGCACCGGGTCATCCAATTGGTTGCCGGTGATCGTGTCCCACATCGGGTTTTTCCCATCCCATTCGGGAAAATTATTTTCCAACTTCCCGCGCAAGATTTAAATTTTCGCTATAGACTTTTCAGCGCATTTGACTGAAAAAAGGTTCGAACTTCGGTCCAAAGGGGACCCAGAAAATTTGGCGCCAGCCAAATTTTCCCCGAAGAACAAAGAACGTGAACGGGGAATACTGGCGCCAAATTTCGTTTTTACGTTATTCGACCACGCGCTTTGGGAGATTGACTATGAAAATCCTCTGCATCATACATGCCAATTTTGAAACATCAGGTGTTATTGCCGATTGGGCAAGAAAGCGTGACCATTCTTTTTCAGTTATAAGACCGTATACGGGTGAAGATTGTCCGAATATTCAGGGATATGACTTCCTCATTGTGATGGGTGGTCCTCAAAGTCCCTTAGAGATTAAGAAGTACCCCTACCTTAAAAACGAGATTGGACTGATCCAGCAAGCGTTGGAGCAAAATAAAACCATCCTTGGTTTCTGTCTTGGTGCACAGTTGATTGGTGAGGCGTTGGGTACTAACACAGAGCGAAGCCCGGAAAAAGAAGTGGGCATTTTTCCCGTTGAACTTACAGCAGAGGCGGCAAATGATCCCCTATTCGTAGGTCTTCCTTCCAAATTACCCGTCATTCACTGGCATAATGACATGCCGGGCCTAACTAAAGACTCGATTCTCTTGGCTTCGAGCAAAGGATGTCCACGGCAGGTTGTTCGATATCGGAATAGGGTTTATGGTTTTCAGTGTCATTTGGAAATCACTCAAGAAGGTATCAAAACAATGGTGGAGGCCTGTCCAGGCGACCTCAAACCGAGCCGTTTTACACAAAGTAAGGCAGAGCTCTTAGAGCAAGACTATACCGGCATCAATAAAGTTATGCTTACCATTTTGGACCGCTTGGTAGCCATCTAGGCGTCTATCGCAATTTTGTACTCTCCTCGATCCACCGGATGATCTTCTGTTTCTCTTCCTCGGTGAGTTTTGATTCCCAGTGCAGGATCATGTAGTAAGAGGGGGGCATCGTGTTCTTCAAGATCGTTTGTTTGATGCCTTCAAGATCTTCCTCAGGATTGCCATGTCCCTTGAATGGGAAATTGTCTGACATGTCGATGTGCTCTTTGGCTTCACGTATATCATGATCGATGAACTGCTTTATCCCCGGCACATGATAGTACCAGGGGTACTCTGTTTCGGAGCTATGGCAATTGAAACAGGCCCTCTGGAAAATTGGCCGAATCTCTTTTTGATAACGATTGTTGATCGTGGTCCAAACTTGATTCCCTTCGTGAGGTGATATTGCTTCGCCTTTGTTTTCCATCGGGAGAGGCTTGGCGTGATGTTTTTCATGGGCATCGGTGCTTATCGGGAAGGAGAGCAAGATGAAGAGGAGGGCCCACATCCTATTGTTCGAAGTGAAATTTTTCATAAAGCTCCCGGAAGCGATTTTGGGGATCGGTTCGTTGCTTGATCTTTTCGTAATTTGGCCGATTGTAAATCTCCCAAAACCGCTCTTTTGAATAGGAGTTGTGGGAGATGAGCGTCTTGATTCCGTTACAGTCATAAACCATCTCTTCAAGGATCTGGTAGTAATTGAGGTCACGACGGCGGTTCTTGAGGCCATAGACCGCCAGGTCAATAAAGAGAGGATCTCCGATCCGTTTGTCGTATTCTTCGTTGATCCATGGATACTTCTGGACACGACGGTATGGGACGATCCACAACGGGTAATAGTTTATCTCGGCCTGGTAACGACGATAGAATTTTTCGAACCGATTCCAGGGGATAAAAACATCCACTACCACATCGGGACGCTTGTCGAACCGGAGGAGTGGGGCGAGCCGTTTGGACCAACCGAGAAGATTGGTGGAGGAGAGGATCTGTTTCCCCAAAAGGAGACGAAGCAGTTTGGTTTCCATCCCCGGAATCGAGCGGGACAACCAGTGACATTCTGTGTCGTACCGAAAGAGATAGTTCGTGGTGGTCAGGTAGTCATGGGATTTTTCACGAGTACTTTTGTAGTAGATATGGAGCCAGGTGTAGTCGCTTGTGTATGGAGCCTGATTGACGAACTCTCCCAGGCAAAGAGTATAGTTATCCGGTGCGTGAATGATCCCATCCAGAAAATCGGCCTGACCCAACTGTATTTGTTGACGCAGGGTCGTCGCAAACTGGTCAAAAGTCCGGTAACGAAGGTATTCGATTTTCACAAACGGTTTTGCTGCAATCAGTTTGAATTTTAATTTGGAGATGATGCCCAGGGTCCCATAAGAGCCATGGATCATATGAAAGAGATCGGCGTTTTGGTCCGAGGAACAGGTCAACACCTCGCCGGTTCCTGTAATAATCTCATACTCCAGACAGCTGTCGTGAAAACCACCATACTTGTATGACATTGACTCCACGGAACAGCCGGAAACGGCGCCGCCGATCGTGATTGTTTTAAGCTCCGGAACAAGGAGGGGGACTAAATTCAAGGGAATGGTTTTTTGGACGAGATCAAAAAAGGTGACGCCGGGTTCTGCCTCGCAGATTTTTTCCTGCAGGTCGATCCGGAGAATTTCATTCAACCCCCGGAGATTAACCTTTTGGTCGCGATGTTTGGGATCGTGAGGGTTCGGAACGACATGAGAGACGGCATCTTTTTGAAGAGAGAGGGGACCTTTTGTTGGGGCATGATTCTTCAGCTGCTCAACAATCCTTTGCACCTTTTCCTGGTGATTCATAAGAGGGTCTTTTTTGCCAAATGAATTGAAACTACGCAAGGCGAAGAGAGAACGGTTTTTAAAACAGGTTGACATATCTAAATCGATTCAGATACGTTTATACAGTGTTGGGAGGTGAGTTATGAAAAACCGACAATTAATTCTTTGTTGCCTTGCCTTGTTTATCTTCAATCTGTTTTTTATCTCGATGGCAGAGGCAGGGAGAGGAAAAACGATTGGTGTCTCGCTCCTGACACTGGCAAACCCTTTTTTCAAGGAAATGGGTGATGCCATCAAGGGCGAAGCGAAGAAGAATGGTTACGAAGTCATTATTGTGAGTGGTGATCTGGATCCGGCCAGACAAAGAGAACAGATCAAAGATTTTATTGCCAGAAAGGTGGATGCGATTCTTTTGACTCCCTGCGATTCGAAGGCGATTGGTTCACCGATCAAAGATGCCAATCAGGCCGGCATTCCTGTTTTCACTGCTGACATTGCCAGCATGGACAAAGAGGCCAAAGTTGTCTCTCACATTGCCACAAACAATTATGAAGGAGGTCGTCAGGCCGCCAAGGCCATGATGATCGCCTTGCAGGGAAAGGTGGATCCTAAGGTCGTTGTAATTGGGCATCCCGAAGTTGAATCCGTGATCCTTCGTGAGAAAGGATTTCGAGATGAAATTCGTGATGCCAAATCAAATATCAGAATTATCGGAAGTTGGCCCGGTGGCGGAGACAAGGCGAAAAGTTTTACAGTGACCCAGGAGATTCTTCAGTCCCATCCTGACCTGGCAGGATTCTTTTGTATTAACGACCCAACTGCTTTAGGGGCCACTGCGGCCATTGAGATTGCCAAAAAGACAGGCCAGATTATTGTGGTTGGCTTTGATGGTCAACCAGAAGGAAAAAAGGCAATTAAAGAAGGCAAGATATTTGCCGATCCCATTCAATTTCCCGACGAGATCGGTCGCCAGAGCGTTCAAAATATAGTCAAATATTTCTATGGCGAGAAAGTTCCTCCACAACTGTTGATTCCGACAAAACTTTATTTAAAGGCGGATGCCGAAAAAGAATTAAAATGAACAAGCAGCCCTTGTTACGGCTTCGGGGAATTAGCAAAAGCTTTCCTGGCGTCCAGGCACTGGGGAAAGTTGATCTTGATCTCTATGCTGGAGAAGTCTTGGCCCTTGTAGGGGAAAACGGGGCAGGAAAGAGCACATTAATTAAAATTATTGCGGGCCATTATCTTCCAGACAACGGGACGATCGAATTAGAGGGAGAAAAAGTCATTTTCAGAACACCTGTCGATTCTGCTCAGAGTGGCGTTGCGGTGATTTACCAAGAGTTAAATATTATTCCCCATTTATCGGCATCAGAAAATATTCATCTTGGTCGTGAAAAAAGTAGCTTAGGTTTTCTGTCTAAGAAAAAGGAAGGAGCGGAGGCCGCCGCTCTTCTTCGAGAGCTTGGTTCTCATAGGGATCCCCAAACATTATGCAAGGATCTTTCTGTTTCGGAACAACAGATTGTTGAAATTGCAAAATCACTTTCTCGGAAGGCTAAAATTATCATCATGGATGAACCAACAGCAATGCTGACTGAAAGAGAAACGAAGAGACTCTTCAAAATTATTCTGGAACTCAAGAGAAACGGGGTCGGCATCATTTATGTCAGTCATCGCCTCGATGAGATCTATACGATAGCCGATCGTATCATGGTGTTGCGTGATGGAAATCACGTTAAGAGTGCCATGGTTTCAGAGATTAATCGTCGAGAGTTGATCGAATGGATGGTTGGTCGGGAGATAAAAGATGAATTTCCCAAGCGGGTTTCTCAAAAGGGGGCCTTGAAATTATCCGTGAGAAATTTAAGCAAAAAAGGACGCCTCAAAAATGTTTCTTTTGATGTTTTTTCAGGAGAGATCCTGGGATTGGCCGGGCTTGTTGGGGCCGGGAGAACCGATATTGCCAGAATCCTGTTTGGGGCTGATCGGGCTGACTCCGGATCGGTAGAGCTTAATGGCAAGGCCTTGAATATTAAAACTCCGAAGGGGTCGCTAAAAAACGGCATCTGTCTTGTGCCGGAAAATAGAAAAGAAGAAGGGCTTGTCCTTTCCTTGTCAACGCGTGAAAATTTTGCACTTCCCAATTTAGGCGCCTTGGCCAAGCATGGCCTTCTGTCAAAAAGAGGAGAAAAAAGGTCATTTAAGAAACATTGGGACCGGCTCAAGATTAAGGTTTCAAGCCCAGACGATCCCGTGCTCAATCTTTCCGGAGGGAATCAGCAAAAAATTGTTTTGGCAAAATGGCTGGAACGCCATTTTGAAGTGATTATCCTGGATGAACCGACACGCGGTATTGATGTTGGTGCAAAATATGAGATCTATCAACTGATCCAGCAGTTGGCGGATCGAGGGAAAGCGGTGATATTGATCAGTTCGGAACTTCCCGAGCTTTTAAATCTAAGTGATAGAATTATCGTTATGCACGAAGGAAGAATGACAGGGGAAATAAAAAATCTGCAAGGAGTGACGCAAGAAGAAGTGCTTCACCTTGCTATGGATTGAACAGTATGAAAGGCAATTTTTTTCTTTCAAACTATGGGATGCTTTTTGTTTTATTATTGCTTGGCGTGTACTACAGTTTTACCACTCGAACCGAACAGCATTCGGTCGGAACCGAGGCGGCCACGGAAGTTTTTGCTCAAATCGCCTCATATCCTATAGACACAAAGATCCTGATTCTTGCCAGCGAAGGTCAAGAAGAGGCAGAGTTTTCAGAGTTCACGGAGCATCTCCTCAAGGAAGCGAATTTTTCAAAAGTTAATATTTTCCGAGGGACTCCTTTTGAAATGAGGGAGGCGTTGAAGCTGTTCGAAAAGACTGCGGATCGTTACGGGGTTATTGCCGCTACTGTCAAAACATTAAAACTCCCTTTTATTGAAGAGATTCAAGACAGGACAAAGATCATTTCTCCTCGGTCAAGAGACTTCCCCAGCTTCTTAAAGCAAGGAAACCTGATTGCCATTGCTGATCGGATCGTCGTTATTGCGATCATAGCCATTGGTATGACCCTTGTGGTTCTGACGGGTGGAATCGATCTCTCGGTGGGGAGCCTCATTGCATTGTCGGCCGTTCTATTTACTTCTTCGATACGTTATGCAGGGGGTGTCTTGGCTAGCTCCGGGGCGGTCTGGTTAGGTTTGTTCGCAGCCCTTGGGGCTTGCGCTCTGATAGGCCTTTTCTCGGGGGTCATGATAACAAGATTTTCTATACCACCCTTTATTGTGACACTTGCAATGATGATGGTCGCAAGCGGGCTTGCCTTTATCCTTTCGAGGGGGCAGTCGATCTATGAAGTGCCGGACTCGATTACCTGGTTGGGGAGGGAAAGCATTGCCTGGGGTTTACCGAACACTGTTTGGTTGATGGCTGTTTTATATCTCTTGGGTTATATCATGATGTCGTATACCGTTCTTGGACGCTACATTTATGCAACCGGTGGCAATAGAGAGGCTTCAAGACTTTCCGGTGTCCCTGTCAATAAGGTCCTTCTTTTTGTTTATACGGTCTGTGCGATGTTGGGAGGGCTGGGTGGTATTATACAGGTCTCCCAACTAAAGAGCGGAGCCCCTACCTATGGTTCTACTTATGAGCTTTATGTCATCGCAGCTGTTGTTGTTGGAGGAGCAAGTCTTTCGGGGGGGCAGGGAAAGATCCTGGGCACTTTGATTGGAGCTCTTATCATCGCTGTTATCCAGAATGGGATGAATCTGACGGGCGTTGAGAGTTACACGCAAAAGGTCGTGCTGGGCTTGGTCATCTTAGGTGCTGTGTTAGTCGACAAGCTGAGAATGGGGGCTCGTTATGGCAAGTAATATTGAAGAAATAGCCAAAATGGCCGGCGTCTCTAAAACAACTGTTAGTATGGTGATGAACGGTAAGGCCGCACAATATGGCATTAATCAGGAAACGGCAGAAAAAATAAAAAAGATCGCCCAAAAGTTTCATTATGTTCCCAACAATATGGCACGAGGATTAAGACTCCAACGGATCGATGCCTTTGGCCTCATTGTTCCTGATTTAAACAACTGGTTTTTTTCGCAACTCGCCCATTCGCTCGAAAATGTTCTACGAAAAAAGGGCTTTAGGCTTTATGTGACCTCTTCGCATTATGACGAAGAAGCGGAATACAAGAATATCAATGATCTGATCTCTTGGCATGTGGACGGGCTCATTGTGGCGAGTGTGATGAGGCAAGACAAGATTACAAAGGAGTTTTCCTCTTTAAAAATTCCGGTCGTTTATGTGGACAGAATTATCGAGAGTGAAAAGATATCCTGGATCTCCAGTGACAATTTTCAGGGTGCCTATGATCTTGTGAGTTACCTTTGCTCAAAAGGGGTTAAGGAGGTTTATTATCTGGGAGGAGAAAGAACTGTTTCAACCCTCATGAACCGCGTGAACGGATACAAAAAGGCGCTAGAGGACCACAAGATCCCTTATAGGAGTGAATATGTTTTCGAAAAGGGCTCCACCCCTGACGATGCCTATGAATTGATGAAAATCGTCTACAAAAAGTGTCGCGGATTTCCGGAGGCGATGTTTTTGGCCTCCTGTGATTATATGACCGGGATTCTGCGTTTTTTCAAAGAGACCAACGACGCCAAAATTCCGCCAAAATTTCTGGTCGGAACATTTGATAATGAGCCATTGCTTGATTTTTTGTCAGTCAAAATTCCCTCTGTGCAGCAAGATACCGAGGCAATGGCCGAGGCTGCCGTCTCGATCATTGAACAAGTACAACAGGGGGTGAAAGACGTTAAGCCTGTTTTAGTGAAGCCAAAACTTATTATAAGGTAGCTTATGAAGCATACAATTGTGGGAATAGGGGAAATACTCTGGGATTATTTTCCGGATGGCAAAAAGGTCGGTGGTGCGCCGACCAATTTTGCCTACCATGCGGATCGGCTTGGTGCCAAAGGTGTTGTTGTCTCAAAAATAGGTAATGATACGGCTGGAAGGGAAATTTTAAAGAAGCTTAAAAAGGATTCTTTGACCACAGATTACCTTGAAAAAGATCCTTTGTATCCTACTGGCTTGGTGAGAATCAAACTCTCTCAAGACCGGGATGCCGAATATGAGATAGAAAATGATGTTGCTTGGGACAATATTCGAGAATCGGATCCATTAGACGAACTGGCTCATCGCGCCGATGCCGTTTGTTTTGGAACCCTAGCCCAGAGAAGTGTCGTCTCAAGAAAGACGATCCAGTCATTTGTGAAACGATGTCATTCAACAGCCCTCAAAATATTTGACCTGAACCTGAGGGGGTTTTTCTATTCAAGAGAGGTTATCCTGGAATCACTGGCGCTTGCCAATGTCGTGAAGGTGAGCGAGGCCGAGTTGAGAATTGTTGCTTATCTTCTTTTACTGAAGGGCGAAGATCGGGATGTTTTAAAAGAACTTTCGGAGCGATTTAATTTAAAACTTCTGGCCTTGACGAAAGGAAGATCAGGAAGTGTCCTTTATGCACAAGGAGAGATTTCGGAACACCGACCTTTCCCCTCAAAAATAATTGACACGGTCGGCACAGGGGATTCATTTGCCGCCGCCTTGGCAGTCGGGATGTTGAGTGGGGGGATGACTTTGGGTCGTCTCAATCGATTTGCCAATCAGGTTGCCTCGCTTGTCTGTGCCTCGCGTGGGGGGATGCCTCGTCTCTCTTTCAAGGAATGGAATTTTCTGAAGGGGGGGCTACTGAAGGACTTAACGAAAAATACTGATTAGTTTGAGATAAACTTTTGGCTTTCCTCACGGAGACAATGAATAAACTCTAACGCAAGGGGAGACAGAGGCTTTCCTTTTTTGTAGGCGATACCGACAGTTCGCCCGGCTTTCGTTGCCACCGGGATTGGGTAGACACGACCATTTTGCAAATCGGCCTGAACCGAATGATACGGTACAATCGAAAGGCCCAATCCGGCCTCAACCAATGAGACAATGGCGGATACCTTGATATTTTCAAATACAATTTTTGGTGTAAATCCCAAATGACGAAAAACATTGTCAATTTGAAAACGTGTTAAGGAACTACGGGGGAAGAGGATGAATTTTTCTTTTTTCAACTCGGCCTTTCTCTGAATAGCTGCGTGCTCTTTCGAGCCAATGAAAACCAGGGATTCTTTAAAGAGGGTTTCCGCACTCAACTCAGGCGGCAAATGATCGATGGTACAGATCGCAAAGTCTATCTTTTCGGCAAGAAGGTGTTGCACTGCTACGGAGGTTGCATAAATAGAGGGATGCACCTTGATATTTCTTCGTTTTGCCAGAAGTTTCTTTAATGCCTTTGGTACAATCGATTCCATTGTTGAATCCACAGATGAAAATTTCAATTTTCCTTGGGTGATGTTCTCGAAACTGAATGCTTTCTCCAGTTTCTCGTATTGGACGAGTAGATTTTTGGCTAGCCCATAGAGATGCTCGCCCTCCGGTGACAACTCCATGTTATTCCCCTTGCGTCGTAGAAGTGTTTTGCCAAACCGTTTTTCCAGAAAGCGAATGTGTTGTGTCAGGGCAGGTTGTGTTAAGTGAAGGCTCTTTGCGGCACGGCTCACTCCCCCGAGATCTACTATTTTTACTAATGACTTGAGTCGGTCCATCATATAAATTATATTTATTTATTAATAAAAATTATTAATTTGTTTTATATATTTTTCTTTTCTAAGTCAACCTCTCAAGGCAAGAAGAATTTGGCAGGGAGGTTTTTTGAAAACCAGCTTAACAATAAAAAATATAAATAATATCAGTATGTTATTTATAGATAAGAAATTGAAAAAGACTAAATCGTTTTAGCTTGACATTCTAAATCGTTTTAGATATTTATTAACAAAATTAAAACGATTTAGAACTGTACCAGGCGTTGGGGGAACCCGGTTACTAAGGAGGTGTTTTATGACCGATAAAACCGCAGCCACAAGGCTTCCCTGGGCCAATATCCCCATCGTCAATGGGATCCCAGCCAACGAGGTCGCCCAATCATGGGATCTTAAGACCTCAAAAATTCAAGAGGTGTTTGGTTGTACCAGAGAAGAGGCAGAGGCTGTTATTGCCACATTAAACAGCCCGTCTTTAAAGAAAGAGGCAGAGGCTGGAACGGCCTTTGTTGATTTTGATCATGTCTCGATTTGTCGATCATTAGAGTCTGGTTCGGGGGCAAAATGTTATCAAAAACATCAACAATGTCGACCCTACTTTCCAAATGAAAGTTGTTTTTCAATCACGGTCAGCAAGGATTATTCAAAGATCCTCCCCATGGCCAATTGGAATCCTTACAACTATCAAAGAATCAGACAGTGGTTAAGCCGACTCGAGATGACTCGTGATGAGTCACAGCTGATCCTCTCTGATTATGACAGCACCTTGATTGTGGGGGATACCGGGCCGGTCGTGATGAAGATAGCGGTTGAACGTGGTTATGCAAAATTCCGTGAGGGGGAACAGCCGTACATGCTGGAGCATTATAAGGAGCTCCATCCCGATTATCAATTCGACCCCGCCAAGGAGAATCCCTATACCTGGTGGAAACGATGGACAAAAGACAATCCCCAATTTGATGCCAACGCGCTGGCCATGGGATTTGCTGGCATGACCGTTAAACAGATTGCAGAGTGCATCATGGCCGCAAAATACGACCCAGAATATCCGAAGGCCTTTCCTGAATTGAAAGACCTTTTTAATCATTTAATCAACAAAGGAAAGATTGTGGGTGTGATCTCGGCCAGCCCCTACCTTGCGGTTGCATTGACCTTGAAAGATAATGGGGTCAAGGTTCCTCTCTGGGCCGTTGAAGGGACTGATTTTTATGTCAAACACCCAAAGAGTGGACAAGCTGTCTTATTATCTAATCTGGTCAATACGGAACTCTTGGCCAGAAATCCAAATGCCACCATTGAGGATGTGATTAAGGAATATGGTGACCTTGTTGCGATGAGGGCGGTTCACGCGGTTCAACCGGGACAAAAGGGGAAGGGGGCCAGTGGTGTCGCGATCGCCTGGAGGGGCATTGACTATTGGAACAAACACAAAAGAGGTCATGGGGAGATGCCGCTGACTCTCGACCAGATGAGGTTGGTTGGTTATTTTGGTGATAACACGGCGCCGTTTAGCGATATGTTGGGGGACAATCCTGTCTCAGCCGGTAATGATCAAGGGCTGGCAAGGGTCTTGGTGCCGGAAAACCTATTGGTCGTCAACATCAACCGAGGGACTGATAAAGGGACAGGAGAGATCGATTTCAAAGAAAAGGTTCGGAACACAGAAAATTTCAGGGGATTTGTGGCGCAATTAAGACGAATCTACGGCGGGGCGGTTGTATTGGAGCAGGACAGTATCTCCAAGGGGCCTGCCAAGGGGATCTTTTTGCCCAACCGTTTGAGTTCGCTCATCCCATTTATGAGAGATCGGTTTGAGGTGGAGTGTCGGCCAGAAGACGGCAATTACACCAAGATCAACTACCAGGGACGTTATGAGTACGATTTCGATAAACTGGTTTGTAAATCACCAAGGCTAGGGGTTCCAGATTTTACGATTGGACGCGGATTACCTTACGGCCAACGGAGAGACACCGATATAGAGTGTTTCGATCGCGAAGAGGGGCTTTACCTAACCGAGCGCTCTCTGAGTGGGGGACTCACCTGCTATACAAGAAATAGGGAATTTGATTTTTGGCTTGAAGGAGTTCCCGAGGGGCTCGCCTTAAAAAGATACCATTCCTATCCCGGCGCTCTTGGTTCCTCCTTCATGAGATGGCTCTATAAGGGGTTAGAAAGGCTGATTGCACTTCGACCTGAAAATGACCGATATGATCCTTATGTTTCTGATTAAGGGTGTGTTGAAAAATGGCTTTTGGGGACTGTTCAAAAATGCCCAGCTGCAAGGCACCCCAAGGAGCCGCGACGCAGGCGTACTTGAGGGTACGTCGAGGAGCCGGCGACGAGGGGAACGCAGCAGATGGCATTTTTCAACAGTCCCATTAAGCGTCCTATTTGACAACCGAAGTCGTGGAAAGATAAGGGCTCTCCATGGTCTATAGAACCTTAAATCCGGCCACGGAAGAACTTATCAAAACCTATCCCGAGATTGGATGGGATGAGGTCAAGAGGCGTGCTGAAAAGAGCCAGGAGGCGTTTCGGCAATGGCGGAAGAGCTCGCTTCCTCATCGTCGCGAACTTTTTATAAAACTGGCGAAGAGACTCCGTGAGGAAAAGTCAAGGCATGCGACAATCATGACGATGGAGATGGGGAAGCCGATTGTCGAAGCGGAGACAGAGATTGAGAAATGCGCCTTGGGTTGTGAATTCTACGCTGAAAATTCAGAAAATTTTTTGAAAGAAGAGAGGCTTCAGAGTGACGCCAGCAAGAGCTATGTCCGTTTTGATCCGCTGGGAACGATCCTCATCATCATGCCCTGGAATTTTCCCTATTGGCAGGCTTTTCGTTGTTCCATCCCGGCGATCATGGCGGGAAATGCCGTTCTTCTGAAGCATGCCCCGAATGTTCCGGATACAGCCCTTCATATAGAAAGTTTGTATCGGGAGGCCGGTTTTCCTGAAGGACTGTTTCAGAACCTCTTCTGCTCGAATGAGGTCGCGGCCCAGTTGATCGAGTCGCCTTATATCGAGGGTGTCTCACTGACCGGCAGTACGCGGGCGGGGAGTCAGGTTGCCTCGGTGGCGGGAAAATCAATCAAGAAAACGGTTTTGGAACTCGGGGGGTCGGATCCGTTCATTGTTTTTCCCGATGCCGATCTTGAAAAATGCATCCCGATGGCGCTTCGCTCCCGTTTCTTGAATGCGGGACAGAGTTGTATTGCGGCGAAACGCTTTATCATCACCCAGGAGATTGCGCCTGCCTTTGAAGAGAAGTTTCTCCAGGCGATTGTCGCCCAGAAGGTGGGGAATCCGATGGAACGGGAGACCAAGATTGGTCCCATGGCACGGGAGGATCTGGTTGAGAATCTCTCACGGCAGGTTGAGGAATCAAAAAAGAAAGGTGCGGTTTGTCTGACGGGTGGGACGCGTCGCCCCGGAAAAGGTTATTTTTATCAACCAACTTTTCTGAAGGAGGTTCAATCGGAGATGGTGGTTTGTAAGGAAGAGACCTTTGGTCCGGTTGCCTCAATGATCGTTGTTAAAAATGAAGAAGAGGCGATCGATCTCGCGAATCGAACCCCTTATGGTTTGGGGGCGAGTATTTGGACCCGCAACACCCATCGTGCGGAAGAGATTGCCAAGGGCATTGATGCCGGGAATGTCTTCATCAACGGAATGACCAAATCGGATCCCCGCCTGCCGTTTGGTGGATCAAAGCGCTCCGGTTACGGGCGGGAACTCTCGGTTTTCGGGATTCGGGAGTTTACGAATATCAAGACGGTCTGGATTGCCTAAAAAATTACAAGAGTTTTTTTATTCTTAGCAGAACTTTTTTAATCCAATACCCCGGCTTTGTTTTAGAGAGTTCCTCCTCAATCCTTTGTTCGACCTTTTTCAACAACTCCTCTTGTTCCGTAATCTGTTTCTGAAGGGCGGCTTCCTCCCCGGTGAGAAGCGAAAGCAGGTTTTCGGTTACTTGTATCCTTTGCGTCACTTCCTCGGGGATCTGGACCGCTGGTTCACCCCCAAAGGCATCGGGAGTGATCTCTGTCGAAAGGGTTATCTCCTCTTTAAGTCGTTCATAATCCTCCTCCAGGATCCCCCTCTTTTTCATGATGAGATCCCTTTGCTGGACGAGTAATTTGATTTCGGATTTGATCTGCCGGTTACGATGATAGAGCTGTTTTTGCTCTGGTTGGAGAGAGGCGATCTCTTTTTCAACTTCAAGGCGCTCAATGGTTCTTTGCATCGCCTGGAGAAGCAGGTCGCTTTGATTGATCTGTTCCTGAAGAAGGGTCTTTTTGACGGCTCTCAATTGCGGATCTCCCCCTTCCTGGGGGAGCGACAACAACTCCCCTTCAAACTTCTGACGTTCTAATTTCAGGCCGGGTACCGTTTCTTGAAGCGTTTTGATTGCCTGCTCGTTTCTCTTTTGAGACCAAAGAGAGGTGGCTGCGAGCATCTCCCCCTCGCCGAAAAGACGTTCGACCCGACTTAATCCCCATTCAATCCCCCATAATTCTTTTTTGAACGAATTGGACGGTGAGAGAGGGGGTGTGAGGTGTCGATATTTCGCCTGGGCCCTCTTTTCACGTAGCCTGGACTCTTCGAGTCTTAACTCCACCTCGAGATAATCTTTTTCATCGAGTGTTGCATACCTCTTCAAAAAAACGTCATACGCCTGTTTTTTGAGATGAAACTCCTGATCCTCCATCTCTTCGTGGGAGATCTGTTGCAGAACCATTCGGTACTGTTTTTCAAAAGATTTTTTTCTTGAGATGAGAGAGGAGAGTCGTTCCTTCCGGGCTGTCTCCCCCAGCCAGGGACTTGATCTCCTTTGAGGTGGAGGCCCATTGTTCACGAGAAGGAAAAGAGATATCCTCACCACGCAGCGGGAGTACCATCAAAACAAGCCCTAATGAGAAAAGAACTATTTGTTTCATAAAGTAAGGAGCGATCACCTTACACCAGAAATGAGGTTGATTCAGCTTTTTTTTACAATTAAGAAGGAGGAGTTCTCGTGAGGCAGGGGGCCCGTAGCTCAGTGGATTAGAGCATCGCCCTTCTAAGGCGAGGGTCGCGCGTTCGAATCGCGCCGGGCCCGCAGTTTGTCTCCGCCAGAAAACCCTGCCATCTTGCCGCGGGGTTGTTCATAACTCATTGGGACACTTGACCGGAATCGGCAATTTACCCTCAAAATGTTTAACATTCCATGTAATAAAACCTGAGAGATGATCCGTAAACCTTTCTACTACATAAGCGATTTGGGCATCCCCTAATGAATTTTTTCTTTGAACCTGTGAGAAAATAGTTGGGATATCGTATTGAAGATTTCCCGTAGAATCGGCCGGGAAGAGGATTTGGACGGGATATTCCTGGGTAAAGCCGGCGTAGAGATCGAATAAGTCTGTGGGGGAAAGATTGTAAGAGAGAATGCCACAGACCTCCAAAAGATTAAAAATAGAGGTACAGCCGTGGATCTTTTTTGCACGAACCTTGTCCAAAAACCTTCTGTTGTTTTCGGTTAGAGAATCCCTTGGATAACGAAGATCACGTACAAAAATATCCGAATCGATAAATAGTCTCTTCATAAGGAGCGCCGACGATGACGAATAACCTCTTCTTCAGGACTCATCCTCGTTTTTCCAGACAGTTTTTGTCGAAGCAGGGACCAATCAATCTTTCTTCTTGGTTTTTTGTTTTTCTTCATGCTTTCAGTTGCCTCGGCAATTCTTTCCAGGTGTGAGGTCTCTTCGGTTAATATCTTTTCAAGGGCTTGCCTTATGAGAGATCCCTTGGAACAACCTTTTTCAGAGGAGGCTTGCTCTAAACGATCGAGGAGTGATTCTGGAAGTTTCATTGTAAATACGTGAGACATGGTAATACCTTTTTAAATAATAGTAATACTTCCTTGCCTTGAAATCAAGAGGCAATTTAGCAAAAAATCGCTTCCAGTTCGCCTTGAAGGATGCCATCGCGCAGCGTGCAGTTGGTGGTGTAGACAAGGTCAGCACCCAGGAGATCGACAATCTCTTCGAGCAGGATTCCACCGGGGAGGATGAGGTCAGAACGTTTCGGATCCGTGCCCGGAATCTCCAAAATCTGCTCAGGACCCATCTCGCTTATGCGAGAGACGAGTTTGCTCAAAGCCTTCTTCTGGAATGGGTCGACACGGCTTCCGTTGTTTTTCATGATTTTACGAAACGCCCGGATCGTTCCGCTAGAGCCTATAATAGTTGGTACCTGAGGCCAATCACGTACCCGCGATATCCCTTTGATAATATCCCGGATATGGTTCTTGAGTTGAGAGAGGACCTCAGGTTTGGGTGTCTTGTTGCCCGTTACCTCCCGACACGGAAAGAGTTGATTCAAACGGTTCGCTCCCAGATTAAAGCTGTACCCATCCAACATCTTTTTATCCCGGCAGATACAGATCTCCGTGCTGCCTCCTCCAATATCAACAAGACCAAAAAGGCCATCGGGTGTCTTTTCATTGGCCAGGATTCCCTTTGCGATGAGATGGGCCTCTTCCTGCCCTGAGATTGTTTGGATGGTGATTTCTGTTCGTTCTGAAATTTTGGCAACAAGATCGGGGCCGTCTTTTGATTCCCGAAGGGCGCTTGTCCCGAATGCCACTATTTTTTTAACATTAAACTTGTCCGCAACGGCATGGATCGCGTCAAATGCGTGGAGGGTGCGATCGACAGCGGCAGCCTGGAACCGGCCCGTGACAAAAATATCATCTCCCAGGCGGATCATCTGTCTCTCGCGATGAATCCGCTCTGTTTTATTCCTTCCTCGAACTTCATAGATATCAAAGCGAACGGAGTTGCTCCCCAGATCGACAATGCCAAAGCGGTAAGGGAGTTTAACTTTGCCTATCGGATTCTTTGCAATTTTATCGGTTGGATGAGACACGCCGGTTATCCTCACTGTTAGAAAATGAAGTTCAGGGCCGATCGGACTCGGTGGTCATTTAAGTTCTGACCCCGGTTGTTGGGCAGAAAGGCATAATCTGTTTGTAGTTTGATACCGTGTCCCTTGATAAAGTAATTTAAAACAAGGGCGTATTCATACTGATTGACGGCCCCGTTGGAAAAGATTGCTCCAGAGGTACGGCTGGCAACCTCAATCACTTTGGGGAGGAAAAAATAACCGATTTGCCCGTTGTAGCCCCAATTGGTGAGTCTTACTCCCTCCACCGTTCGCGTGAGCATTCCGGCACCCTGAAATGATAATCCTCGATGTTTATAACCGACATCGATAGTCCCATGATGAGCCTTTGTTCCTGCAGCAATAGTGCTATTTTGTGAGGTAACACCACTTTCATTGAAGGCATAAGCAAGACCAAAACCTAAGTTTGGCTGCTCTGAGTGAGCGACATCTGATTCCGATGGATTGTATTCTCCAACGAGGGAGACCTCGATTCTTGTTCCCGTCAATAAAGCCTTATTGTTTCGATTGAAACTATTTGCCCCCTCACCATTCATGACAAAGATTTCATAGTTCATTCTATTCTCCAAAATCTTTCCATGGATCGATAGGCCGATATCACGACCGAAGTTAAAAATGTCTGTTGCCATGGAGCGATCAATAAATTGCTGTTTGATAGCTCCGACCAGCTGCTGCATGAGAAAGGGAACCTTGAACTGTCCTGCTTGTAGTCCAAAGGTCGGTGTGGGGATCCAATCGACATAGTAATCGTTGAGTGAGGCAAGGCCGCTGGTACTTTCTGTAGTGATCGCGTTGGCAGTTGTCGTTGCCTGGTTACGCGTGGCTAGATTCATTTCAAAGCCGTAGTAGAGTTTTTTCTCCAAAGTAAAGCCGTCGAGGCGAATCTCTCCTCGTGTTACGGCAAAGCTGTTTGTATCAAAGGCCTGTTCGAGTCCATTGAAGGTGAAGCGACTCTGAAACCGCCCTTGAATGTGGACGAGATTATTGTCATCTCCGATATAGAGTCCTTCCCCGACTTTGTATTGAAGGGGTAATTTCACCTCTTCAGCAGTATAAGCGGTAGAAACTATTCCCAGGATCGGAACAATCCTCATTATGGTTATGAGACATTTTTTTAATTTATTCAGATCTTCTCCTCCTCATGAAAAGCATTCCTCACCTTGTCGACTCGATAAAAACGCTCAAAAAGATGAGGCTCTTGTGTTACATCGATATGACAAGAATGTGAAATAAGAAAAAATGACTCCTCTCGATGAGAAATTCATGAAGGCGGCCCTCCGGGAGGCCGAAAAGGCGTATGCCAAGGATGAGGTGCCGATTGGAGCGGTGGCGGTCACAGAAGGCAAGATCGTGGCGCGAGCCCACAATATTCGTGAATTAACACAAGATCCATTGGGTCACGCCGAAATTTTACTACTCAAGAAGCTATCTCGAAAACTTGGGTCATGGCGATTGCCTAACCTGACAATCTACGTCACCTTAGAACCTTGTCTTATGTGTATGGGGGCACTTCTGCAGGCGCGAATTCATCGTCTGGTTTTTGGTGTTATGGACCCAAAGGCGGGGGCGTGTGGCTCGCTCTACGATCTTTCCAGGGATTTAAGGTTGAATCATCGTTTTCAAACTACGAAGGGGGTGTTGGCAGCAGATTGCTTGAAAATCCTCAAGGCGTTCTTTGTTCAAAGGCGTCGTGCTCGGGCTTTAAAATAGTTGCAGGTCTAATAGGTGTAAGTTATTCCGTCTTCGTTCACGCTCGAGGTGAGTGAGCGAGGATCGGATTTCGGAGAGGTGGCCGAGCGGCCGAAGGCGCACGCTTGGAAAGCGTGTATACGTTAATCGCGTATCGTGGGTTCGAATCCCACCCTCTCCGCAAAAATCGGCAAGCCCTTTTTGGGGCAAGCCGATTTTTGGGGTGGGCGGGTGAGAACGGCGTTTTGCGCCGACCGATCAGGGAGGAAAAGCGAGCCAACTCCGGCGAGCGGCAGCAAGACGCCGACGCCCTGAGCGTAATTAACCTGCTTTTAGCGAAGGGCGAATCCCACCCTCTCCGCAAAACAACCAACCCCCCACGGAGGCTTGGTTGTTTTGTTTAGCAGGGATTCGAAGCCGACCCGAAGCGCCGACCTCAAAAGCTGCGGTAATGTTTACAGGCGAAACTTGACGGCTCCCGCTGATATCTTGTCCGTCAAGTCGGTGACAAAAGACAAAAAACAAGTTTGGAAAACAAATACTTTACAAATATGTTAAATAAATTTAATATATTAATATGATTGAAGAATTTATGAATCACAACCTCTTTTGGAAGGATCTAGAACTCTTCAAAAGGCAGGACCCGCATCTTTCTTTTCTCAAGGGGCTAAAATTTGTCCATCCCCTCGACTGGTGGCGGGAGATCGACTGGTCCCAGCCGGGGATCTACCTCCTAACAGGGGGGCGTCAGCTGGGCAAGACGACTTCGACGAAGCTCCTGATTGACGATTCATTGAAAGCCAGCCGATTTTTTCCTCAAAATATTTTTTACCTCCCATGCGACCAACTGGAAAGCCATCTCGACTTGGGACGGATGATCCGGCTTTTCTTGGAACAAATCAGCGGACCCTTCTTGATCATCGTTGATGAAGTGACCTACGTTCGGGAATGGGACCGGGCGATCAAGGCCCTTGCCGACGAGGGTCAGTTTCGGAGGGGATTCTGCATTGTCACCGGTTCCGACAGCATTATTCTGAAAGAGGCGATGTCAAGATTTCCGGGCCGAAGGGGCGAGGCGGAAAAGACGGACTTCCACCTGACCCCCCTCGATTTCCGCGAATACCTTGAGCTCACCGATCCACCACTCCTTGCATCAGGTAATGCGGAAAAATTATTCGAACCCTTTGACGCTTATCTCCAGTGCGGGGGCTACCTCCGGGCTATCAATAACCTCCATCAGCAAGGAACCGTTTCTCCGGCCACGTTTGCGACCTTCGAACAATGGATTCGCGGTGACTTTGAAAAAAGGGGGAAGAGTTCGGAGCAGCTTTGTCAGATCCTCAAGGCACTCCTCGAAACCCTTGGCTCTCAAGTGACTTTCTCAACGCTCGCCCAGAGGATCGGAGAGATCAGCAAACCGACCGTCATCGATTACTGTCAGATGCTGGAACGGCTCGATATCCTGTTTGACTTGCAGGCCTATGATCAAAACAAGAGGATCGGATTTCCGCGCAAGGCCAGGAAATTCCATTTTTGGGATCCGTTCATCCTCGAAACCGTATCCCGATGGCTCCGGCGGGATCTCCATCTGAAACAGGAGATTGATCTCACATCGGTAAAGGTGGAATCGGTGACGGCGTCAACCTTTAAGAGGCGATTTCCCACTTTCTACCATAAAGGGAAAGGAGAGATCGATGTTGTGACGCTGGTCTACAAAAAGCCGGTCTGTCTCGAGGTCAAGTGGACCGGACAGATTCGATCCTGGGATTTAGAAGAGCTCCAAAAGAAAAAACCATCCTTTATACTCACCAAGATTTCTTCCCCAGGTATCCTTTCAGGTGTTCAGGCGATTCCGCTTCCCCTTTTTCTCATCAACTTCGAGAAGTTTATTGGGCCGGCTATGGACTCAAGGGAGTTTGCTGATAATCCGCGGTAGGCTTTACAGCGGTCAACTCACATCCTCCTCAGAAAAAAACATATTTGTGGTCATACAATTTCATTGAATCATTAAACCATTTGTTTCAAACATGCTGGCATGAGTTTTGCCGGTTTGATTGAGATATTTCTCCATCTCGATGTTCATTTAAATGAATGGATTGGATTGTTAGGCCCCTGGATCTATCTTTTATTGTTTCTCATCATCTTCTGCGAGACGGGGTTAGTGATAACTCCCTTCCTACCCGGAGATTCTCTGCTATTTGCCTTGGGGGCGCTCGCGGCGACTGATCAGGCGGTCTTGAGGCTCCCGTTATTGATGATCCTGCTTATGGCTGCCGCCGTCTTGGGTGATGCCGTCAACTATTCGATAGGGAGACGCATTGGTCCGAAGGTCTTTCGAGAAGGGGCCCGTTGGTGGCTGAGCAAAAAACATCTTTTGGCAACGGAGGCGTTTTATGAACGTCATGGAGGCAAGACGATCGTGATCGCCCGGTTCATGCCGATCATCCGGACCTTCGCCCCTTTCGTGGCCGGCGTTGGTACGATGACGTATCGTCGGTTTGCGGTTTTTAATGTGGCAGGGGCCCTCCTTTGGGTCTTCGCCTTTCTGCTCGGTGGCTATTATTTTGGGAATATCCCTGCGGTGAAGAGAAACTTCGAATTTGTCATCCTGGGGATTGTTGCTCTCTCTTGTATGCCACTTTTCTTAAGGCTTGTTAAAGGATTGAGAAAGGCCAAGCGCCTCTGAAATCTCCTGACCCCTCGTTCTCGATTCGGCAAAGGCGGCCAACGCGATTGCCCGCCTTGGATCAATCTGGCCGGCCCCCTCCTCTTTCTCCGAGAATCCGGTCAGGTGGTGAGCAGAGAGTCTCAGGATCCTCCGGACCTCCTCAGGTCTCAAAGAGGGGTTTACCTGATACATGATTTGGATCAACCCTGCGACGAATGGCGCCGCAAATGAGGTCCCAGACGTGATTTCATATTTATTGTCGGGAGTCGCTACGAGCAGGTCAGATCCTGGGGCGATCAGGAGGCTTTGCTGACCCAAATGCCCCGCCCTTGAGGAGAAAGAGGCGACCTCGTCGTCGTAGGCCTCAGCCGTTTCCCGTGTATCCGAGGCACCGACCACAAGAACTTTTTCCTCAAAAAGACCCCAAAAATTCAAATTTCCGAGCGGGCCCCACTCGTCTATATTTCTGTTCCCCGCTCCAACGACGAGGAGAATCCCAACCTTTTCCAACCGATCAAGATTTGCTTGTAGCCGTTGATACTGCGGGGATTGTTGAAAGACGGCGACATCCTGTCCCCCAAGGAATTGATTGCTCCAGACGGAGATATTAATGACCCGAAGTGATGGATCTTTTTCCTTTTGTCTCGCGGCCCATTCATAGAGAGAGCTCAGGGAATCAACCCAGTCATGGAAGGTCATCCTCTCAAAGGGGAGATTAATGCCAATTACGCGGGATCCCGGGGCGACACCGGTTGTTTCCCCTGCCAGGACAGATGCGATATTGACCCCATGCGTGGTCTGAGGTTCGCGTCCTGGGACCGGTCTCAACCTCTTTTGAATCGGGACAAGGTCTGACGCCTCTTCGACCCTCATACGACCTGACAGCCCACCCCCTCCATGGAGTCCTGGAAAGTCGGGATCGATGATGATCGAGGATTGACCTTGGCCCGTTAGCTTCAAACCTGTTCTTGGATCAACCCGCTCATGAATCTCTTCCAGTCCGAGCGGGAGGGTGTGCGCCTCATCAACCGCCTTGTTCCCCCCAGATTGGAAGAGTCTGTTGTAGTGGCTTGTTTGAGCCATTGCAGAGATCTCTTTGAGGCTCTCTTCACTGAAAAGGGGCCTGAGCTCAGCGATCGCCTCTTCCATGCCTTCAAGGTCACCGAGGAGGATTCTCGTAGCTTGTACCGCTCGTCTCATTCCCCGCTGTGGATGGCTTTTCTCAATAGTTCTGAGTCTCGGGATCCAGGCAGGGTCCTCTGTATAAACGATATTCGACAGCAGCAATTTGGCCTGTCCTGGGTCGGCTATTTTAACCAGAAGTTGGTAGAACGGTTTCGGGTGTCTTTTGAGAGATCGTAACAATAGATCATCTATTATCTCCTTATGGGGGCCATTCGCTAGTTTTTGGATCATCGGGAGATGGGCGATCATTTTGGCGGCCGCCTGGGGATTGGAGGCAAAAGAGAGCAGATAAAGGGTCGTCACGAGCCTTTCATCCTGCATCGCTGCATCGGGAAGGGGAGAGGCGACAAATCGATCTAAACGCTCAAACCATTCTGTTCCGATTTGTTCGGGGGCTGGTGTGAAGATTTTATCAAATGAACCCAAAAGATAGGTGAATCGGGTTGGATTCGCCTCAATGGTACGGGCGACCAATGACAACGCAGGGGCGACGAATTCGACCTGGGGAAATCTGTTGGCCAGCCCGACAAACTCCATGGCGGTGTCTGAGAAACCGCCTCTTCGGGATCCCACGTCCAAATTGGTCCCCGGAGGGCGTGTCAGGAGTCCCAAGACTTTTTGGGTCCACTCTTTTGGTGGCAGATGAGGTTTCCAGGCGATGAGGAGGTCGTAGAGGTGTCGGCTGTATTTCTCCTGCCGGTAAACGGTTTCAAAGAAGGGAGCGATTGCCGGCTCTTCATGGATGTGGCGGGCCAGGATGGTAAAAAGTGGTTTTACTCCAAACAAGAGGGTTTTATAGGTGAGGAAAGTACCTTGGGCCCGCTGCAAGATAAGGGATATCATCTCTCGGTCCTCAAGGTGGTACTCTTCTACAATATTCAGGACGCCGGGGTCCTCCTGGCGAATCCCTTCGAGGACAATCTCCCGGATCTTTTGTCGATCGACCTCGGTCGCGATTTCATTCTTAAGAAGGTACTTGGCCGCCTTCAGGCGCGTGTGGAACGGCTCTGCCGGTTCCAGATACCGGGTGATTTTTTGAGACATCTCATCGGGAGAGACAAAACCGATCTGTAAAAAGAGGTCGAGTTTTTCCTCGTGTTGGCCGGTCTGCCGGAAGGCGGCATCAAGCAGGATCGGGAGTGCCTCACGTCGTCGGGAATTGGCTAATCCCACCAGAAGGACCTCTCTCTTATGCCGATTCTCATCAAGGGCATTGGCGTAGGCGTGCCTTTTGTCATCGGGTTCAGGTCCGTTAAGCAGGAGAGCCTCTTTCTGCTGTTCAAGTTTCTTGTGGGCCTCAATGAGAAGACTCAACGCCTTGTCATTTTTGTAGGCGAGCGCCGAAATAGCGATCAGAGTCGGGTTGTCCGCGACCCCCTCCCGTACCTCTTTGCTAAACTGTTGGATCAGCCAGACATCCCCAAGATCCCCGAGCGTGATAATCGCCACATCCCTTCTCTCTTCAGAGGCCTCTTTGGCAACCTTCCTCAAGAACGGGATGAAGGAGGGGTCATAAAATGAACCGATTCGTACCAGAAGCTCTGCCTTGAGATATTCATCCGATGTTGCCTTGTAGATTTTTGGCAGAAAGACGGGTGGCATGAGACCGAGGAGAGATTCAATCTTGAAGAGCTGTTCCTCGTTGGTCGGATCGATTGACTCAAAAATTGAGAGATCCGGCTGTTTCAAGAGGGGACTCAGTTTTTGCTGTTGATAGGCCTTGGCAAGGCTCTTTCTGAGGATGTCTCTTAAGGCGGGTGTCCAGACGGCAGGATCATGAATGAACTCCCGTAAGGTGAGTCGGGCGTCTTTATTTGTATCGAGTTGATGGGCCTTGTTGATTGCCTGACAGTAAAGATCGGTCTGTCCGCAAGAATTGGGCTGTTTGGGTAATCTGAATCGATTGTTTTCAAATGGGAAAGAGGGGATCGGGAGCGTTCTTTCTCGAACCTTGCCTGTCATGGGGTTATTATCGGGAATTAAGTGGGGAATGTTGTTAATGGTTTCCCAGGAACCGACCGACCTTTTCAAGCCCGGTTTGGAGTCTCTCTTCCTCTGTGAGGCAGGAGATCACAAAATGGATCCCATGATCATAGTCGTAGAAGTAGCCCGGATGGACAAAGATTCCCTCCTCCTTCATGAGCCGGATGACGAATTCCTCTTCGGAAAGCCCAATCCCTTTCTTCACCTCGGCCATGAGATAAAAACCACCCTGAGGGGGGACAAAACGGACTGATTCGATCGATCGCAACATCTGTACCGCCGCTTCCCGACGATCGGAGACCATCTGCCGGTAGATCCGCAAGAAATCGTTCCCCTGTTTAAAAAGTTGGGGGAGCCCTTTTTGAATTGGAATGTGGGAGGAGAGAAAGGTGTCTGCCGTCGTCTCTAGCCAATCAACTTTTTCTGCCGCGAGTCGTCTTTCTCCCGTTACAACGATCCAGCCCAATTTGAGGGCAGGGAGCGCAAACATCTTGGAAATGCCGTTCAGGGTGAAGGCAAGATGAGGTTTCCCCGCAGAGATCAACCGCGGAAACTTTCCTTCTCCAAAATAGAATTCGGAGAAGACCTCGTCAGTTATAATCGGAAGTCCCCTTTCATTGGCCCATTCGATGAGATCACCAAGTTGATGAGAAGAGATAACGGAGCCGGTCGGGTTGTGTGGTGAAATGAGAATAAGACCCTTTGTTTTAGGATTAGCCGCTCTTTTGATCGATTCCAGATCAACCGACCAATGATTCTCCTCCTGCAGGTGATAGTGCCGGAGTTCAACGTGTGTCAGATGGGCAATCCAGTCAAAGAGGGGATAGGAGGGGTTGGGGGTTAAAAAATTTTCTCCCGGTTTTGCCAAAAGGGAGAAGAGATAGAAGAAAGATTCACTTGTCCCCGAGGTGAGGATGATATTTTCGGGGTCGACCGAAACTCCCTGTTCGGCATAGTAGGCTGCGATCGCCTCCCGCGCTATGAGCAATCCTTTGGGATGAGGAGAATACTCCTGGCATCTGAAATAATCCTGATAGATCTCCTGCAGTATCTCTGGTGGGAACCGGATTCCCTGTTCATTCGGATTTCCTGAGAAGAGACGGAGGATCTCGTGCCCCTCAGTCTGGAGCTGTCTGAAGGTTTTTTCAATAGAATTGATAGAATCCATGTAATTACAAAATTGGCAGAGAGAGCTGTAATCGTGACTTAAGGTCAGAGGTGCAACCGACGTATGATTTAGAGTCACAACATTCGAGAATGTAGACGTAGTGCATCATAGTGTATCCCGCCTTCGCGAGCTACAGCGGACCTTGTCCGCCGTAGCCCGCTATGGCGGGCGAAGGCGGAGAGGGTGAGATTCGAACTCACGGTACCCTTGCGGGTACGCCAGTTTTCAAGACTGGTGCCTTAAACCGCTCGGCCACCTCTCCATTTTTGTTGGGGGGATCGCTGCCCCACCTCACTCACGTTCGGTGTTGGCCCCATCCCCCCAATACCCCTCGGCGTCGCACGGGGCAACCCCGATGCTCCGCCGCAATCCTTACCGACTTGCTCCTCTCTCTGACCCTTCTCCATTAAGCGGGGCTACCTTCCTTCGCTTGCACGAATTTGGCTGCCGCCTCAAGTATTATCTCTCTCCCCCCTTGAAAGAGTAGAGAGATTGCCGTTAAATTGTCGTTTATGAATATCATCAGGATACTGGCTCTTGTTTTGTTCATCAGTTTTATAGGAGGATGTCACAACATGTCGGAGACGAGAAGAATTTCAAGGCCTGATGAGGCAACTTTAAAGAAACAGCTCTCTCCCCTCCAATACTATGTCACCCAGAAGGAAGGGACGGAGCCCCCGTTTCAAAATGAGTATTGGAACAACAAGGAGGACGGGATCTATGTCGATGTGGTCACGGGTGAGCCGCTGTTTAGTTCAGAGGACAAGTTTGATTCGGGGACAGGATGGCCCAGTTTCACAAAGCCGATTGAGGCATCGACACTTAAAACGCATGAAGACAACCAGTTCATGATGAGCCGGACGGAGGTAAGGTCCAAAGTGGGAAACTCCCACCTGGGCCATGTTTTCTCCGACGGTCCCGGTCCGACAGGACTTCGCTATTGTATCAATTCAGCCTCTCTTCGCTTCATTCCGGCAAGCAAGCTGGAGGCGGAGGGGTACGGCCAGTACCTGCTTCTCTTTAAAAAACTGGGTCGTGAGACCGCCACATTGGCGGGCGGCTGTTTTTGGGGTGTTGAAGAGATTGTCCGCAATCTTCCCGGTGTGGTGGAGACGTCTGTCGGCTATACAGGAGGTGTTTTTAAAAATCCGACCTATCGTGATGTGACGACGGGTGAAACCGGCCATGCCGAAGCGGTTCAGGTTATTTATGATCCTTCCAAAATCAGTTACGAGGAGCTCCTGAGATATTTTTTCAGATTGCACGACCCGACAACCTTAAACCAACAAGGACATGACAGGGGGACTCAGTATCGTTCGGCGATTTTCTATCACAGTGAAGAACAAAGAAAGATCGCTTTAAAAGTCTTTGGTGAAGTCGATCGCTCAGGGAAATGGAAAAGAGCTCTCGTGACCGAGATTGTCCCGGCCGCTGAATTTTATCCCGCTGAAGATTATCACCAGGAGTATCTCCAAAAAAATCCTGGCGGATATACCTGTCATTACCTGAGGGATTAAAAAGTACGTACCTTATATCATGAAGCCACGATAATACGTTCGTGAGCCGCGGCGCCCAAAAAACCGAGAGAAAGATTGTATGGCCAGTGGTCCTCGGGTTGTTCCTCATCCTCCAGGTCGCACCAAAGATCGCTCAGGCATTAAACGCCGGATATGATAAGGGATTTTACCTTCTCTCCGATGATGAAAAATTCAAGTTTCAGATCAATCTTCGGGTCATCCCCCAGTACCAATTTGAGCACAAGGAGGCCCGTTTGGACGGAAGCACCTTCCAATTTGAGTCGGTTCAAACATTTTTCAGGGGGCATAGCTTCTCTCCTAAGGTTCAATACACGATATCGCTCGAATATGCCGATGGGGGGGCATCACTCAAAGACGCCTATGTTGATCTAAAGCTCTCCGACCCCTTCAGTATGCAGGTGGGTCAATTCTATCTGCCGATCAACCGGGAGGATTATTACGTCGATTTCGGTCACCAGATGATCACCGTCTCGATTGTCTCGGAGCATTTCGGGCTCGGTCGTGATCGAGGCATTTCGTTTTATGGGAGTCCCCCCGTTCCGCTGACCTATTATTTCTTCTTCACAAACGGCGACGGGGAAAATGCCGCCAACAAAAACAAGGAGGTCCTGGTCGGGAGCCGTCTAGAATACGCCCTCATGGGGGAGATCACCGGTTATCAGGGGGACCCTGATTATTCCGACAAGCCGAATCTGGGATTTGGCGGGACGATTCTTTATGATTTTGGAAGCGCCGGAGAGACAGACGGTTTCGATGATGATATTGCCGCAGGGATCCGACCGAATGAGAACCGGCTTGTTCGCGGAGATATCGACGGGGCATTTACCTGGATGGGATTCAATCTGTTAGGTCAGTGGCAGTTTATCTACAATAACCGCTTTCGGGCCGTCGATCATGGTTATCTGGTACAATCCGGTTTCTACGTCGTTCCGCACCGACTTGAAGCGGCCGGACGATACGCCGTTGTCGTTCCCGATTTTCCAACACCGGCCCTCGCCCTCACAGGGATTACCTCGGAGAATGAAGGGAGTCCGAACCCCGTTCATGAATTCGCCGGTGGTCTGAACTACTACTTCAAGGGAGACAAGCTGAAACTCCAGGGGGAGTACAAACAGATCATCAATGTGAACGGCATCCGGAATCTCAATGACCAGGTGATTCGCGCCCAGCTGTTTTTGGAATTCTGAAACCTCCTACATCCTGCTCACGGACGCCGATTACGGCCTGCTGTTTGATATCAATTATTCGTTTTGACCGGACCGGGTACACATCTATTGATAAATATTGCAGAACCTGGGGGACAAAATTCGAACATATTTTATCGCGACAATTTCTTTAGTGAAAATTTAAATCCTGCGCGGGAAAATGGGAAATAATTTTTTCGAATGGTATTCCCTCTTCCATTATCACTTGGGGGAGGGTAAAATACGAGGTCGGTGAGTGCCCTATTCAAGAGCCTTTCGTTTTTCGTCTTCATTTTGTTCCTGGGTTTTCCGGGTGATCTTTCAGGTCAAACGTCAGCTAGGGGAGACGTTCGAAAAAAAACTGTCCTTCTCGCCGGAGACTTTCTCGGGCGGACACGGGATTGGTTGAAGAAAGCTCTCGAGAGTCCCAGGCGGAAGCGCCCGGCCATGACAAAAACGAATGAGTCCTCCTCTCTTCCTTTGAGTTGCGGAAACGGCACCCTGGATGGGGATGAACTGTGTGATGACGGCAACCGCCGGTCCGGAGATGGCTGCAGTCCCGATTGCGAGATTGAGTGTAAAAATCCTCCCTGCTCTGCAACCTGCGGGAACGGCATTTTGGAGACAGGGGAGGCGTGTGACCAGGGGGAAGCCAACAACGGGCGTGCCGGTCGCCATGGGGAGACCTGCCGCAATAACTGCCGCTTTGCCCGATGTGGCGACGGAATTGTCGATCGGGAGTCCGGTGAGGAGTGTGACGGAACGCCTGCTTGCCGGACTGATTGTACACAAACGATTTGTGGGGATGGTATTGTTGAAGGAAGCGAACAGTGTGATGACGGAGCCTCCAACAGCAATAACTCCGGTATTCATGGGGAGACCTGCCGCAATAACTGCCGCCTTGCCCGGTGTGGCGATGGAATTATCGATGAAACAGAGGAATGCGATGGCGGTCCGACCTGTTGGAGCTGTGTTCGGCGACCCACAACGCTGTATATCTCGCCGGGCGGTTCCAATCTTGCCAACCGCAACTCACGTGAAGAACCGTGGAAGACATGGGACTTTGCTCTCCAGCAACTCCAGCCAGGCGACACATTGATCGTGATGAACGGTACGTGGTCCCGAACCGGTTGTGACGAAGACGATCCAATACCCTGTCTGGGAGGATCTCCTCCCACACCGATGCCCTATGTCGAGTGTGCCACTTTCTATCCCTATTACCGAAACGGCACAGAAGAGCTCCCGATCACCATCCGTGCCGAAAATGAGCGCAGGGTGCTTCTCAAGTCGTCCGGCTGTGAGGAAGCCTTCACACTCAAAAACTGTTCCTACTGGAGGGTTGAGGGGCTGAGGGCTGAATCAAGAGATGCCAGCGAGGGGGAGTGTGGAGGTCCTTTCGGAAAATCGCTCTTCGAAGTCCACCACTCCGATTATATTGAGCTTCGTCGCCTTCTCGGAAAAACAAACAACCGCTATTTCAACACACATATCGTCAATGTCGTCAATTCATCTCACACCTTGATCGAAGAGATCGAGGCATACAACTTTCACCGCCACGGCATCAGTGTTAGCAATTCATCAAACGTCACCGTTCGACGCGCCTATGTTCATTCCCGCGGAAGGGATGATATTGAGAGTGGATACGGATCCCATGATATCAGCCAACACGAAGGGGATGAAGGAATCACCCTCTACTTTTCCGACAACTCCTTGATCGAAAATTCCATCGCGGAACAGAGCGAGGGGATCCAGGCGACCGGCTCATGGAACCACCTTTATGGAAACATGACAATCGACGGGCAGATTGCCTTTAACTTCCAGTCAAACTGCCAGGCGACCGGCAACCAACAACGGTGCCCATCCGACCTGAGCCTCTACGCACGGCATAACCACGGTGAGAATCTGCTCGCGTTACGCCCGGGCTATTCGGGCCTGAGCTGTGTGACAGCGGGTGATTGTGTCTGGAAAAATGCGACCGTTGTCGGCGCCGTAGGCGCTTGGGGTTTTCTGGCCAAGGACAGTATTGCCATGAATGGTTACGATACGAGCCTCACTCTCCAAAATATCCTCATCCTCAACGGGACACGTCCCAATAATTTCGGCTTCTTTGTCCAGACCGGCGATCCCCGACGGGAACCCTTAGCAGTGACTGGACCGTGGGGGGGAGAAAATTTAAACGCCCACAATAACTACATAAACTACCGTCCGATTGATTCGGCCGAAACGGGTGCCTGGAGTAACCACTCTTCCGTCGATCCTCAACTCGGCGGTTGTCTCGTTTACATCCCGGACGACTCCCCCATGCAGCTTGGAGGAGGTGAAAAAATCGGGGCGGAAATTCTCTATCGCTACGAAAATGGTCAGCTCACCGATGAGCCGCTTTGGAACCCGGTAACAGGCCAGTTCCCCTGCGGAGCAATCGTCTCCGGCGTCAACGACATGCCCGGTCAATCCTGCTTTGACGTCCATGAAAGGCTCCATGTCAAGACAAACGGCTGCAACCTTCCGGTGGACTACGGTGCCTCCGCATCGCCCGTTCAGACAACCGCGGAGCAAGAAAACCATCCGTTTCGGATTGTTTCCGCCTCTCGAGTGACACAACGCATCTCGCGGGACGAGGTTTTTGATGAGATTTATATACGCTTCTCCCATGCCATCGTGGGAACTCTCAATGCGCAAGACTACTCCCTCTGTCCCGGTTCAGGAAACGGCGGCTGTCTCCCGATCTCCTCCGTGGAACGACTGAATTTTGACCGGGGGCGAATGGTACGACTCCGACTCGGTCGACAGATGTCCTCTTCCGATTCATACATTCTGACGGTGGGATCGGTAACAAATAGTACCGGCAGTACCCTGACAAACCTTTCCACGACACTCCCATAAAAAGGTGTCACGCCTTGACACCTTTTTTGTACAATTACCAACGGAAGCCCACATTCAGAGGGGCAATCGCAAAATCACCGTCAGAGGCGATTGTGAAATGCAAAAAATCGAGATAGAGTGATGTATTGTCCGGATTATAAGTGATTGAGGCAGAAGCGGCGTAGAGAAAGCGGACCACATCCTCGAGCCGACTTCTGTCTGGACCCTTTTCGGCATAGACGTAATCGGCCATGAGTCCCACCGGGGCCACCCTTAAGTGCATTGTTTTAGCAAAAGGGACAAAACGCAAATCGGGTCCCAAAAATCCCCGGAGTCCGGAAATGCCTCTTTCTACTCGAGCCCCCTTGTCGTTTTCAGAATAAACCCTCGAAACACCATATTGACTGACGCTCATACGATAACCGATCATGAGGGGAAGTTTTTCTAGCGGCCACGCGGCTCCTTGAACCAAATGTTCTCCGGAGACCCTGTCATACCCTTCCACTGCTCCCACCACACCAGGAAAAGGAGCGGAGATGCCAACTTCCATTGTACCGATGAGATCTGACATAATTGCCTATATGGTCTTGGAAGACCCTCACTTATGTTAACTGGGAAATCGCCAAGGGGAGACCGGTGTTGCCTCGATTCTCTATTTTTCTCCTCAGAAACCGCGTTCTGTTGTACGCGGTTTTTGACCCCACACGCACGGGGTTTCACAACTCTCATCGACAGTTGGCGAGAGTCATCTCGATCGTTTTTGAAAAAGTTTCAAGATTCCGCAACTGCAGAATCTTGGAAGAAGAAAAGCAAGGAGGAGAGAATGGCGGACAGAATTACGGATAACCCGACAACAGACCATTATAGCCCATTGGGAAGCCTGGTTGGTATGGCAGCTACAGGCATGATCCAGGTGAAATCAGCAGAGCGATTGAAATTGACTTGTAGTTCTGTGGAAAAAACTTGTCCTTCTGCGATGCGTACTGTCTTGGGATGGTCCGTTGGAAGGACGACACTTAAATTCGCTCTCTGGGGAGCCGTTTTCGGCGGATTTTTCCGGTTTGTTTTTGGTGCAACGGCGTATTGGGAGGCTGTTAGCGATTCAAAGATGTCAAACGCTGAGGCCTTCGTTCATCTCCTGGCAGAGACACCAGTCTCTGCCGCTGCAGGGGCCGTTGGGGCTGCGATTGGAGGAATTGTCGGGATAAAATTGTTGTATCGCAGTTTGAATCACTGGGGAACCCTGATGGGTGCCGGTGTGGGTGCTAGGGTTGCCGGGTTTCTCGAGGGCGGGGGGCTCAAGGTGGTCGCCCCCCCCACCCAGCCCGGCAAGGGTCATCTCGATATGTTTTGAAAAAAACTTTTAAAATAAGGAGGGAAAAAATATGGGTAACCGCTGTGTGGGACAACAGTCCAATGATAACATCGCATCCGCTTTGATTCGGTATTTCGAACAATGGGCCAGCATGGAGCCGCCCAAAGGGAAGGCTTATTATGTGGGGAACTACAAGAGGCACCTTGACGACTTTGGGCCGTTGGTAAAACAGCTTGAAAGGACGATCGGTCGATGGGGGAAGTATCGAGCAATCAGGACAGCCGTCGGGCAAGAGATGGCAGAATACAAAAGGCTGCTCGGTCGGAATTGTGCTTCAGGCAGATTTGACGTGGCTCACTTTGTCGAATCAAGGGCCGCATTGGCAAAAAAGGCATTGGAACGGGCCGACCTGTTATTGAAAGGGGTTCCAATACCTATTGGAAGTTTCCCCCGTGTTGTCACTCTGGACACACTTGTTCATGATTATTTCAAGAACCTTGGTTTGCGTAGATTGCTTTATGTTAATTCCATTGGTTCTATCGGGGCTGCCAGCCTCCTGATTGGAGTGGCAACTCTCTTTATGTTGCAAGGAACGCCTGATGTCGGGGTGGCAGCAGCTTGATCCCGTAACTTGCCAGGTTGTTTTGAAAAACTTTTGAAATAAGGAGAAAAAAATGAGAGTTCAAGCGACAGTAGTTGCCGGCGCAACGCTATTCCCGAACACTAGGTATCCTATTGATATTAGGAAGGTGGTACGATCTTTGGAGTCCAGTGTTTCTGCCGTGGGATTGGTGCCGATTCAAGTTCGGTCCTTTCTGTGGACTTTTGCCAGTGTGGCAGTGGCTGCCGTTGCCATTAACGCTCTAGCGGATCGGCCGAAAAGCAGCCGAGGAATGTTTGAAGAGATGGCGGGGGTAACAACTGCCGGCTCAGTCTTGAGTTACGGATTGATGTACTTCTTTGATCGACCCACTTTTCAAAGAACACCCCTTCTCTATGTCGGGCTCTTCTCATCTTTCACTAGCGTACTACTCATGAGCGATATGGGGGCAAGCTGCCAATGATCCTGAAGATTGTGCCGGGAACGACGATTAGGGAATTATCTTAATCTTGGCCCTCAGGGCTTCTCGAAACCTTGTAAGTGCCAGATTGCAGGCAACAGGATACTGACCTTGCTGCAATGGTGTTAAATAAGGATTGTCGGTCATCGTGGCTCCCTTGGGACCGTCACGCCTCAATTACAGATCAAAATCCACGTTCTGTTGTACGCGGTTTTGTACGCAACCAAACCTTCATCGTAGTCGATACGTGTCTTGCCTATGGACACCGGTATCGACATCTACGATTACACGGACTACCGGAAGCTTCTGAAGGATTATTACGAGCGCAAACGGGCAAAAACGGGGCGTTTTTCTTACCGTCTGTTTCTCCGATGTGCCGGGTTCCGGGCAACCAACTTTCTCTCCCTCGTCATTAATGGAAAGCGAAATCTGGGAATGTCCAGTGTCCAACGGTTCGCGCGGGTCATGGGGTTGGCGCCACGAGAAAAACTCTTTTTTGGGTCACTGGTCCATCTCAATCAGGCCAATACCCCTCTTGAAATCGAAGAGGCACTGAACCGGTTAGCCGAATTTCGGGAGTTTCGCGAGGCGAGAAAACTTGATGGTGAGCTCGATATTTATTTTTCCCAATGGTATTTTCCCGTCGTCCGGGAGCTGGTTCGTGTCGAAGGTTTTTCGGAAAGACCTGCCTGGATTTCCCAAAAGCTGGCCGGTCTCATTTCAGCTGATCAGGCGCGAGAGGCGCTCGATACCCTGCAACGTATCGGACTCCTGAAGAAGAACGATGCCGGAAAACTGGAGCTGTCTGATTCTCACCTCACCACCGATCACGAACCGAAATCATCGACACTCGCACAGTACCACTACAAAATGATGGAATATGGCCAGCGGCAGCTCCGGGCCTCGCCGCGGCAGAGGGAAATATCGGCACTCACGATGTCCCTCTCTCCGGAACAGTTTCAGGAGATCCGAAAACGGGTTCGGGATTTCCAGTCCGATATCCAAAAATTTCTGGCCAACAACAAAAATGGGAGACCCGCAGCCGTCTGTCAGCTTAATTTTCAGCTCTTCAATTTTTCAACGGATGGGGGCGAGAAAAGATGACAAGAAGAATAGTCCCCTTTTTCGGACTTCTACTCATCTCATCCGGGCTTCTCTTTCCCGCTTGCTACAATCGGGCGCCTGTTGAGGAACAAGATTCGGCTCCTGAATCGATCCTTGTTGAGACAGATCATGCCGCTTCGGGAGAGGATGATGGAGAAACGTCTGACGATGGAGAAACGTCCAAAGACGGTGGAGCCAGCAGTACGCATGCCGGGAATCCCCCCGCCTTCCGTCTCAAGGGAGGCGGGGTACTCGCTCTCCTCCAGGAGCGAACCGGTCCCGACGGAAGCAATCTTGTCCAGCTCGTCGACAACCAGATCGAGGAGGTGATTATTCCTGAGAGAGAAGGTGTCGATGCGGAAGACCCCTCCCGTCTTCCACTGGTCAACAAAATGTTTACAGGCCCGGAAGGAATCGTCGTTCTCCTTCTCCAGGAACCGATCAATATCGGCGAGACAGCCTGTCAACTGATCCGGCTCTCTGAAGGGGGAAACAGGCAGACCTGTATCGATCCCCGGGTGACTGAGCTTTCTGATCTTCTGACCCCGCATTTCATTTTTGGAATTCCGGGGGGACACAGGGCGGTTCAATTCGATGCCGCAGGAAATATCTACTATGCTAGTTCGCAGTCACTTTATCGCTGGGAGATGATCACAGGTCTCATTGAAACCGTGACCGACCAGAATCAGGTTGTTGAAGATTATCTCTTTGTTGGGGGATCCGGACTCTTTGTCAGGGGAACTCGTCAAAATGGATCAGAAAAGTTCTTTCAGTGCCTTCATTCCGATGGAGGAATCCGGGAGATCGAAGTGGCGTGGGACATTTCTCACTTTGATCTCGTCGGCTTTGATCGACTCGGCCTCTTTTCCTTTCGCCCCTCGGGCAAGCCGATCACCCGTCTCGACCTGATCTCACTGGATGACATAGAAATCGAGTCAACTCGTTTCTACCCCAATTTTTTGTATGACCTTCAAAGAAACGAAAATGGAGAGGCATTTGCCTTGATCGGTGGGAGCCGGGGAATCGAGATGAACCGCGTGATTGTTAACCTGACAGATCGCAATCTTCGTTATTTTATCTTTCCCGACAACATTCCATTGATCGTCCAACAGGAAATATTCGGATTTCATGACTCAAGACTTTGGAAAAATGTCCCCCGGGTAAACTTCTTCAAGTTCTCCGGAAACATGGTTTACATTGCCGGAACGGCTCCGAATGGCGCCCCCTTCTTCATCAAAAGAATTCCGGGCAATCCAGCTTCAACTGTCGATCTGCTCGGTGAAGCGGATATTGAAATAAGAGATTTTATGGTTGTCCAAGGCATTGTCTATTTCCATGGTCAACACGCCGCCGATGGCTCTCAGATCCTGGGTCAAATTGATGAGGAGAGCGGAGAGGTGACAGAGCTCGACGAATCCCGCGACTCCGTTATTGGTCTCGAGCCGCTCTACTAGGAGCCTGTCGGAGAAATAGATTTTCCTCCTAATTTTGAATCGACCCAAAAAGCCCCCGAAGGGGCATTTTCGTTGGTGCGGAGAGGGTGGGATTCGAACCCACGATGCCCTTGCGGGCATATCGGTTTTCGAGACCGACGCCTTCGGCCACTCGGCCACCTCTCCGAAATCCGATCTTCGCTCACCTCCAAACTTCGTTCCACGTTCACGTCTATCGTTGATCGGGTTCGCGTCTCAAGTATTATCTCCACCCTCTCCCTTGTTTCATTTATTCCCTTGTCTGCCCGCACACCATTCACTATGGATCATGCACAGAACGGTTTATGCCTCCTCAAATCTCCCTCATTCTTCCGATCTATCGTGCGGCCTCCTTTCTTTCAGAGAGCCTTAAGTTGCTTCACAGTTCTCTCTCGCAGGAGCTGGATTCATGGGAATTAATCCTTGTTGTCGATGGTAGTCCCGATCATTCCCTGGAGATTTGCCGCGAATTTGTCTCAAAAGAGCGTCCTTATAAGGTTCGCATTTTGGAACATGAAAGGAATAAGGGGAAGGGGGCTGCGATTCGCCACGGGATGCTGGCGGCAAGAGGCCAGTTTCGTATTTTTACCGATTGTGATCTTTCATTTACAATCACAGAGGTCAAAAAAATCCTGTTGGCCTTGAAACAGGGAAGCGATCTCGCCATTGCCTCGAGGGTCAAAAAGGAATCGAGTTATTCGACCGAAGTACAAAAACTGACCTCTTTGAGGATACGGCACTTTTACGGTCGGACCTTCAACCGGTTGACCCGTCAGATCGTTCCGATTGGTTTTGAAGATACCCAAGCCGGGTTGAAGGGTTTCAGTGGTCCCGCAGCGGAATTTCTTTTTTCTAATCTCCGGTTGAACGGTTTCAGTTTTGATGTGGAGCTCCTTTATTTGGCACAATGGGCCGGCCTCAAAATTGCCGAGATACCGGTCCATTTTTCTTTTCGGGATGGCTCCACATTGAATTATCTTGTCGATGGGTTTCAAATGTTCATCGATCTCTTCCGGATAAGATACTGGACCCACCGCAGGAAATACGTTAAAACCGCTCTTTCCTATGGAAAAGAAGTTGGTGATCAATGCGGATGATTTTGGACTGAGTGAACCGATTACTCGCGGGATTCTGGCAGGGTTTGAAGCAGGAAGCATTACAGCCGCTAGTGCCTTGGTGAATCTTCCGTTTGCTCGGCAGGCGTTACAATGGGCGAAAGGACAGGGTTACGATCTGGGATGGCATTTCAACCTGACACTGGGGAGACCTCTTTCACCTCCCGAAAAACTCACCACCCTCGTTGACAGAAACGGTTCCTTTCTCCCCTTAAATCAGCTTATTCAAAAAACCGTTTTACACCGGATACGTCCTCAAGAGATTGATCTTGAACTCCAGGCCCAATGGGATTTTTTCTGTTCCTATGGAGGAAAACCAACCCACCTGGATGGGCATCAGCATGTTCATGTCCTGCCCGTCATTTGTGAGCGGGTTAGAGATTGTATCAAACGGTTTCAAATACCGTTCCTCAGAATCCCTATTGAAAAAATCGCGCCATGGCGCCGTCTGCCAGTCCGTACCTTTCTTTTTTTACAAAAGGGGGCCCGACCAAGGTTCTGGTCTGGCATTCCCGTAAGGTCACTCCCTTTCTTCGGTTTCTCTCTGCAAGGGGAAGGCGGCTTGGCCTCTTGGGAATCTCTGCTCAAAAAAAACCGGTGGCATGAGGCGGAGGTGATGGTTCATGCTGGTTACTCTTCCCGGCAGGAGGAATTGTTAGGAGATGACTTTCCGGGTGATCGTCAAAAAGAGCTCCAGTTGCTTTTGGATCCGTCCTGGAAGCGGCTTCTTGCACAATCCGGTTTTCGTCCAGTCTCATTTAGAGAGCTTCTAACATGACACGGTCTCGGTGGACGTGTTTTCTCCTTGTTGTTCTTTCTCTGCTCGTAACCCGACTTCCCCTCCTATGGGAGCCACTCATTCATGTCGATGAGGCGATTTTTTCGATCTTTGCCGAGATTTGGCAGAGAGGCGGTATTCCTTATGTCGACATTATTGAAACGAAACCGATGGGGATCTACTACTTCTATGTTCTCGCCTCATGGCTTTCGGGCAGCCTCCCCAAAATCAATATGATCTCTGTTCATGCCTTGACGATCGTCTGGACCTTACTCACGGCGGCTACCTTGGGAATGATCGCCACGCGCCTCCGTTCCTCGCAGGCTGGTTTTATTGCCGCCCTTTTCTTTGTGGTTTTTTCAGGGAGCTTTTCGCCAAAGATTGTCTCGACGAGCCTGGAGGTTGTTCTGATCTTGCCGGCAACGCTGGCGATCTTTTTTTTAAGCCCTCCGATTTCCCGTTTATCTTTATGGCACACCGTTGCAGCGGGTCTCCTTTCCTCCTCGGCCCTGTTAGTGAAACAGCAAGGCGGGATACTGATTCCTGTGGCTTTGTTCTATTTAGCCGTTTACCTCCCCTGGGTTGAACCGGAATGGTGCTGGAAAAGGGCGATCCAACATTCCCTGACCTTTCTGCTGGCCTCTTTTCCTCTGCCTTGTCTCATGATGGGACAGCTCTATCCCGCATCGCTTGACGGATTTCTTTTCTGGAATTTTCAAGGGAGCTGGAACTTGATCCGCGGAGGTCAGGAGACGATTTCCTTGGGACACAAGTTTTTGACGCGCATCTTTCCCTTTCTGCTTTCGACGGCCCTTCTTTGGTTTCTGGTTGGGGAGAGGTTCTATCAACGGATTTCAAGAAAACTTCATGCAACTCCTCAGGAAACGCTTCTCCGGATCTGGCTTTTCTTGACTTTTTTTGCCGTAGCAGCCGGCAAAAAATTCTATGAACATTATTTTGTCCTTCTTTTTCCTCCCCTCTCGCTTTTGGCAGCGATAGCCCTCGACAGCTGGTCACCAGAACGGAAGCAGCGATTTAAAAAGGTTATTATGATTGCGATCCTTGCCCCCTTTTTGGGATTTTCACTCGCCCGTTATTTTATCCATCCCCTTTTCTCCTATTTCAAACAGGAAGACATGATCTCCTATAAGATTTATGGCGACTATCTTCGAGAACGGACAGAACCTGATGATAAAATTCTTGTCTGGGGCTTTACCCCCGCGGTCTATTGGTATGCCGATCGTCTGCCGGCCACCCGGTTTGTCTTGAGTGATTATCTGGTGGGGAGGGTCCCCGGGGCCTTGGAGGGCCCTACGCAGATTGAACGGTCGGAGAGGTTTGTGATGCCGGAGGCATGGGAGATGTTGATGGCTGATTTACATAAACATCCACCCGCCTATATTATGGATACGGCACCGACAGGTCTCCATGGTTACTCCCGGTTTCCAATCCGGAATTATCCTGAAGTGATGGAGTTTATCAAAAGGCACTATGTTGAAGAACCCGCTTATCAAGAGGCGTCTATTTGGCGTCTGGCAACCTTAAGATAGGGTGCGGCTAGGGTGCAGGAGCTGTTACATCTCGTGTGATTTTGATTCGTGCCTGATTGCCGGAGGGACCAATCGATTGCTCCAAAAGTTCCACACGGATGTTGTGGTACGTATCGATAAATGGAAAGCCAGATTGGATGACGGCATTACCCGTACGAAGTGTATCAAGCGCATAAAACCAGTCTATTCTGAGCCGAATCTGGGCGGCGTCGCGGATAGGACGCCATCCACTGGAATAGGCCCAATCGTCAAATCCAACCGGTTTTCGATACTCCAGAAAATAGTAATATCCGTTTCCCACCGGAATTCGGACTTGCTTAATACCTTCAGATACCACCTCGGTTGCATCCAGGAGATATTCATATTCTCCAGGCGCCTCAGGAGCTGTGGCGATTTGGGAGTCTCTTAAAAATCCCATCTTCCATTTGTGGTAGGTATCAAAGTGAAAACTGTTAGCTGCCCCCATGGGAGAGAAGGTGTCACCATAATCAGAGACTAAGCATCCACCAGCGGATAGATTATTGAAATCAGGTCCTGGTCCATCGCCAGGGCAAGACCAGGAGCCGGCATGAAAATGGGCCCCTAGGGCATGTCCCAGTTCATGAACGAGATTCCCCGGCAAGTAGCCACCTTCCTGATTTTGAAATGAGCTGGTCTGCATGATGATGAGGCGATTGTTCGGGTCTTCGCTATTGGCAAAACTTCCTCCCGCGCTGTCTTCTCCCCACCCATTGAGGACCAGGATCACAATATCGGTATCTGAAAAATCGATTGCCGGATCAGCAAGGGTCCTCAAATCACTCATGGCCCGACCAAAGCCGCTGCTGCAAGAAGAGGCGTTAGGGGCTCCGCTCCCACAGTAGCTACTCATTGTTCCAGGAAGAACGTACGGGCCGTAGGATGCCCCTGTAAGATTTGATTGACCGTAGGAATTCTCCTGCAGGTGAGCGTTTAGGGAGTGAGAATCGGTAAAAATAAGGTTATTAAAACGAGTTGTCTCGAGTCTCCTTCCTGCTGAATCAGTGAGGTCATCGGTAAAATCAGCGAATTTGGCGTAGATCACTTTTACATTGAAGGTCGGGCGAGGAGGCCAGCAATCCGGAATGGTTGCCGACTCTTCATCACTCCCCAGGCTCCCACCAGTCGCATTAAAAGCCTCTACCCGATAAATATGTGAGGCGTTGTGTGGCACGGCATAATCATAAAGATTGTTGGAGGCCTCGGTTCTTGTAAAGAGCGGGTTTCCATCCCGAGAGATTCGAATTTGGGAAGTTCCACAAACAGTCCAGCCTTGTTCCCAAACAAGATGAACGGCGGAACAGCCAAGAACCTCTGCCGATGTTATTCTGGGAATGCAGACAGATGTTGAATCACAGGCATCGCCCAAGCCATCCCGATCGGCATCCAGCTGATCGGGGTTGGCGATTAATGGACAGTTGTCGGATAAGTCCAGATCCCCGTCGTTATCATCGTCCGTATCACAGGCGTTGCCCGTCCCATCCCTATCTGTATCAAGCTGCTTGGCGTTCGCTGTCGTTGGGCAGTTGTCGCAGAGGTCTCCCTTTCCGTCCGAGTCGGTGTCCGATTGGCTTGGATTGTGCCTTTTTGGGCAATTGTCACAAACATCGCCAACGCGATCCCTGTCTCCATCTCGTTGGTCTGGATTATAAGTTCGAGGACAGTTATCTCGCCCGTATGGGATTTTATCACGGTCATCCATCTTGAGAAATGCTGTACTGGGAGGAGGTGCAGGCAAAGTTCGGGGTAGAATGATTGTCCCCAAAAAGAGAAAAACTAAAAGCAAAACGTGCTTGCCCATAGTAACTTGTCTGCCTGCCGAATAGCTCCGAAAGAGCTTGCCCGTCTCTCTGGGGATATATTAAACTATCTTGCTAATTTTAAAAAGTATTTGTTTATGCCGACGGGGTACAAGTTATCATTATGATAAGCATGATAATAGCGAAGCGCCTTGACAGTCTCAGTCAAGGCGGAGTTTAACCCTGTTCTCTCATGTCCAATAAGGTACTCGCACTCAAATATCGGCCACAAACATTTGAGGATGTGGTCGGCCAGGAAACCACGGTTCGTATTTTGAAAAATCTTTTAACCGGTGATCATCATCACCCCGCCTCCCTTTTCACCGGTTCCCGGGGGATTGGCAAGACGTCGCTCGCCCGTATCTTTGCGAAGGCACTGAATTGTGCCAACGGGCCGACCCCAACGCCGTGCGGCACATGTAATTCCTGCATGGAAATAACCGAGGGACGCTCCCTTTCTGTCATTGAGATTGATGGGGCTTCCAACACCTCGGTTGATGATGTCCGGGATCTGCGTGAGAAGGTCCGCTATCTGCCACCGGGCGGACGATACAAGATCTATATTATCGATGAAGTGCATATGCTGTCCAACGCCGCCTTCAATGCCCTTCTAAAAACGTTGGAGGAACCTCCGGCCCATGCCCTCTTTATCTTTGCGACAACGGAACCACAAAAGGTCCCGGTGACCGTCATCTCCCGCTGTCTCCGTTTTGATTTGAGGCCGATTACGATCGGCCTGATTGTAGATCGTCTTCGGAAGATTGCCGGGCAGGAATCGATTCAGGTGGAGGAGGGGGCCCTCTACGAGATAGCCCGGCAGGCGCTTGGGGGACTGCGAGATGCCTTGGGGCTTCTGGACCAGATTGCCTCTTTTTGCGAAGGCGAAGTGACCCTGCAGGGGGTAGAACAGGTGCTTGGGGGATCGCCAAGACGTTTTTTAAGAGAGATCCTCTCTGCCATTCTTTCGGGTGATGCCCCTACTCTCCTCAAGACGCTTGATCGTATGTCGCAGTCGGGGATCGATCCAAAACGTTTTGTTGTGGAGCTCCTGGAGACGGTTCGTCATCTTCTTGTGGTTCGTGTGAGTCAGGAGCCTTCTCTTTTCGATCTCCCCGCCGATGAAATCCGCTCTCTTCAGGAGATCGCCGCGATGGCTTCCGAAAGAAGATTGGACCAGATTTTTCAGATGTTGCAGAAGGGAATCCCCGATCTACTGAGGTCGCCCTCTCCCCGGATTCTTCTGGATGTATTGTTATTGCGATTGGCTCATTCCGCAGAGATGGAGTCGATTGAGACCCTTCTTCAGCGCTTGGAAGAGATCAGTGGTAAAGGGCCGACGACCCTTCCCGCCCCTCGACCTCCCGTGAGTGGAGTCGAACCAAAAAAAGAGAAACAACCTCAACACGGAAAGAGTTGGAATGATTTTATCAAACATCTTTCGGTCAAAAAACCCCAGCTCTCATCGATTCTGGAGCATTCCCTCTCCGCCGTTATCGGGAAAGAATCTATTCTTGTGACCTTTCCCAGGTCTTCGATCCATCTTGAAATGCTCAAGGATCGTGATCGGGTAGCACAGTTAGAAGGGCTGATCGTCGATTTTTGGGGTCAGCCGATGAAATTTCAACTTCAGGAGGGGGAGGCGAAGGAAGAACCAGGGATGCGCTCTTCCGATTTGATTGACGAGGCAGTCTCTATTTTTAACCCCCGATCAACGAGAACGGTTCCGTCACCATGAATCCCCTGGAACATCTTGCAACGGTTCTCACCAAGCTCCCGGGTTTGGGAAAAAAGTCGGCGATGCGACTCGCCCTGTTTCTCGTTAAGGAAGAGAAAGGGATTACCCAGGAACTTGGCCAGGCCCTCCTTCGGATGAAGGAGAAGGTGCGGTTTTGTCGCCTCTGTCAAAATTTAACCGAGGAGGAGGTTTGTCATCTCTGCCGCGATGACCGACGCCACCGGAATCAGCTTTGCGTTGTCGAGGGACCTTCTGATTTGATAACGGTCGAGAAGACCGGTCAATACCGGGGGCTTTATTATCTGTTGCATGGGACTATTTCGCCGCTGGATGGAGTAGGGCCGGAGGAGCTTAAACTTGATCGCCTGGTCAAGAGAATCAGAGAGGGGAAGTTTTCAGAGGTTATTCTTGCGACCAATCCCAATGTCGAGGGGGAGGCGACGGCGCTCTACCTCAAAAAACTTCTCACACCGCTCAAGGTCAAGATGACCCGTATTGCCTCCGGGGTACCGATTGGCGGGACGCTCGAGTATACCGATGCCCAGACGATGGCCCAGTCACTGCTGACGAGGCGGGAGTTTTAGTATCCCCCTCCCTCGGAAGTCATTAGATCACGATGTCGATGTCCCCCTTAAATTAAGGGGGACATCTGGTGTTCTCGATCGTCATGGAAGGGGGATATTTACTCTCCGTCGGAGGTATTATGCGAGATAGGATTGTATTCAACAACCCCATCTTAAAAGACCGGAGAAGGCAACTACGTCAGGATCAAACGGATGCAGAACGTCTTCTTTGGCGCTTGATCAGGAACAAGAATTTAAAAGGTCTCAAATTTTGGAGACAGTATAGTGTGGGACCTTACATTCTGGACTTTTATTGTCCTTCGCAGAGACTAGCAGTTGAATTGGATGGAGGTCAGCATGCAGAACAGTTCATTATTGAATATGACCAGGAAAGAACAGATTTTTTGAAATCTAGATCGATTCGTGTTCTGAGATTTTGGAACAGCGAATTTTTAACAAATCCGGAAGGAGTCTTGGAAAAGATTCTTGAGTCCTTGGATATCCCCCTTTCAAGACTGTCGTGATTTCCTTTTCGTCCCCCTTAAATTAAGGGGGACGTCTAGCCTTCTCGATCGTCATGGAAGGGGGATATCGCGGTTGACATCGATGGGGGGATATTTCAAAGTACCCCCATGTCCTTCATCAATCCTCATACCAAGGAGATCAACTGCAAGATCGTTTATTACGGTCCACGGCTTGCCGGGAAGTCGACTAATCTCCGACAAATCTTGAAAAAGGTCTCCTCCGATGGACGTGGCGAGATCCCCTCGCTCAAGGAGGAGGGGGATGAATCGCTCCATTTTGATTTCCTCCCGCTGATCTTGGGGAGCATTAAGGGGTACAAGGTCCGGTTTCATCTCTATACCCTCCCGGACCAGCCCCATCTTGAGGCGAGCCGGAAGATTATTCTCAAAGGGGTTGATGGGGTCATTTTTGTTGCCGACTCCCGCGTCGACCAACTCGACCGGAATATTGAAAGCTGGAGAAATTTGGTGGCCCATCTGGCCGAGTTTGATCTGGATATCAAAATGCTGCCGGCCGTTGTTCAGCTCAATAAACGGGATCTGAAGGCGGTCATTCCTGTCTCTGAATTCAAACAGCTCTTTCAGGGGATCGAATTGACCGAGGGGATCGCCAAGGAGGGGACCGGTGTGATGGAGACGTTACAGGTTGTAGCCAGGAAGGTCTTGAAAGGGCTCAAGAAAGAGTAAGATTCCTACTTCGGTACCTTCTCCCAATCTTTTAAAAACTTTTCAATGCCGGCATCGGTCAACGGGTGTTTTGAGAGTTGCAACAGGACGTTGTAAGGGATCGTGGCGACGTCGGCACCGATCAGTGCGGCATCCCGCACGTGGATCGGATGTCTTACCGAGGCAACAAGGATCTTTGTCTTGAAATCGTAGTTGTCGTAGATCTGTCGGATGTGACGGATCACTTCCATCCCTTCCTCCGAGATGTCGTCGAGGCGACCGACAAACGGGCTCACGTACGTTGCCCCTGCCTTGGCGATCAGCAGGGCCTGATTAGCCGTAAACGTGACGGTGACGTTGGTCTTGATGCCATCCTTGGAGCACTGTTTGACCGCCTTTAATCCTGTCGGGGTCATCGGGATCTTTACGACGATATTTTTGTGTATTTTTGCAAAGTGATACGCCTCCCTCATCATCCCCTCAAAATCGAGGGAAATCGTCTCGGCACTAATCGGGCCGTCGACGATACCGGCGATCTCCTTGATCGTCTCATTGTAGTTTCGGCCGGTCTTGGCGGCGAGTGACGGATTGGTCGTGACGCCGTCGATAACCCCCATCTCCCAGCAGTCACGGATCTCCTTCACGTCGGCACTGTCGATAAAGAATTGCATGGAGAGGGGGTTTACAAAGGAGACGGGATGTTTTGCAACAGTTCTTTTATTGATTTTTTCAAGACCGGATGCAGCCACTCCTGATTTAAATCCGCCATCGGCCTCAGAACAAACCACCGCTTAGGGATCTCGGGGTGGGGGATTTTGAGATTGGGTGTCACAATGACTTCGTTTCCGTAAAAAAGAATGTCGAGATCGATTGTTCGTGGTTGCCAGTTTCTCTTTGCTGTGCGGCCGAGCTCTCTTTCAATTGTTTCGAGTGTTGCCAAGAGTTCAGGTGGGGCCAGTTGGGTCTCAATCTCAAGGACACCATTGAGATAGGGCGGGGCGGTCTCCTGGTTTCGTGTGAGAGATTCTGTTTTATAGAGAGGAGATTGGTGACGTATCGAGATTCCTGATTGTTCCATCAAGCGGCAGGCGGCCTGGATGTTTTTCTCTCGGTTCCCCAAATTAGAACCGACGGCGATGTAGGTGATCGTCAAACTTGAACCCTTTTCAAGCGCTCCAACGCCTCCGCCAATCTCTCATCCGCACAGGTGAGAGAGATCCGGACATATCCTTCTCCTGCCTCACCAAAACCGTTGCCAGGGGTGAGCACGACACCACATTCCTCCAGGACCTTTTTGGAGAATTCTTTTGACTTAAAACATTTTGGAGTGGCAACCCAGAGGGTGATTCCACCTGAGCAAGAAGCAACATCCCACCCTAATTTTTTTAGGCCTTCCTTCATCAGGTTTCGGCGTTGACGGTAAACCTGTCGCATCCCCTCCACGCATTTCTGGTCTCCCTCCAACGCTGCAATCCCGGCCCATTGAACCGCCTGAAAAATGCCGGAATCGATATTGGTCTTGATCTTTCCCAGTCCGGCGACGAGCTCCAGATTACCGCAGGCAAAACCGATCCGCCAACCGGTCATGTTGTAGGTCTTGGAGAGTGAATGAAATTCGATGCCGATCTCCATTGCGCCGGGAAATTCCAGGAAAGAGGGGGGAGGCTCTTTGTCGTACTGTTCGCAGTAGGCGGCATCATGGCAAACAATGATCTCGTGTTTTTTGGCAAATGCCACGACCTTCTCATAATAGTCACGTGGGGCAGTGGCTGCCGTTGGATTATTCGGATAATTAAGATGCATCACCTTCGCCTGGCGGGCGACCGATTCGGGGACTGCATTGAGATCAGGCAAGAACTTGTTCTCCCGATGAAGTGGCATAAAATAGGGCGTTCCACCGGCAAAGAGGGTACCGCTCGTTGTGGGGGGATAACCGGGCGAGGGAATGAGCACGACATCGCCTGGATCGACAAACGCCAGCGGGAAATTGGAGATCCCTTCCTTGGAACCAATCAAGGAAACAACCTCCTGCAACGGATCGACTTTCACGCCAAATCGCCTCTTCATCCATCCAGCGGCCGCCTCGCGGAACCGGTTGAGTCCGCTGTAACTCGGATATCGGTGATTGGCCGGATCCTCGGCCGCTCTCTGGAGCGCGGCAATAATGTGGGGAGGTGTTGGGAGATCGGGATCGGCGACCCCCAAATCGATCACATCAACCCCTTTCCGGATCCGTTCGGCCTTTAACCGATCGAGTTCAGCGAAGAGATAGGGCGGGAGCTGGATTATTCGTTTGGAAGTGAGGATTTTCATCGTGATGGCGATCTAGCAGGGGGATAGGATTCAAGTCAAACCGGATCAATTCCAGGTTGGTGCAAAGCCGATAAACTCTCGGGCAATCCTTCTGAGCTGATTCAACCGGTCAGAGATCCTGCGGATTCTCATTCGGTCATAAAGATTATCTCTGCCTTTGAGTTCGGTTTCCCTTTGCTGGCAGAACTCAACCATTCGTTCAATCGAGGGATAGACCTCATTAATAAAGGTGGTACGGTCAACCGTTGCCTTGAAGCGCGCCTGCCACTGGTCCAAGCTCCCTTCCTTTAATGCAGTTTGACGAAGGATATTGAGTCGTCTTGTGAGAAAATCAATTTGGGCAAACAGGGTATCGGCAAAATGACGTTCAAGCGGGCCCCACCTTTCCTTGGTTATAATCCTGCCGGACAGTGAATCGATGGAGTGAGCGGCAAAGCCGGTTGTTATCAGGACGTCATACAGGAGCCGGTCCGGTGAGGGGGGAGGTTGTACCTGGTCGACCCCATCGGCCTGAGCGACCCTGACCGGTATTCGGTGAGGGTTCGCATTCAATTTCTGTTGAATATGGAGACCAATGAGTTCACCTAGTTTTCTTTTCTGATGGCTTTTGGCGATGTCATCCACGAGACCTTTATTATCTCCCGCGAGAAACCGGAGTAATACTCGTGATACTTCATGGGTCGAGAGGGGGTGATCATAGGTGAGATCTCGCTGGAATGATTCAATGCCTTGCGCCTCCGGTCCCGCTTCACCCCATTGCCGCCTCACCATCTCCAGTTGCTCAATCTCTGAGAGATAGAGTTTTTCGATCTCTAAGGTCGCCTCTTCACGAACGAGATAGTCCAGCAGGGCCTGTTGGAGCGATCTTGAGGCCTTGCCGATCTCCGGATTGACAAACCACTCGGCATAACTGGCTGACCCCCAATATTTTAAGGGTGAGAAGGAGAGAGAGGTGTAGAGTAATTGGTTCAATGAACCATCAAGTCGCATCTTCATGAACGCCTCGGCCGATTCTGCAACGGCCTCATTAGATTTTAATTGCTCTCGTACATGCCTCTCTGAATAGAGCAGCAGTGTTGTTCGGTTATAGAGGGTTGGTAATTGATTGGACCCAAATTGAGGCTCGGCCTCCACCTCAAGAGAGCGATTCAAGGTTTTTAAGATATTCAATCCCGTTGCCCTCCAGCCTGGGAGTTCGTCAAACATCCCTCTCATCCCGATCTTTGCAAGGCGTGGCTTTGAACGGAGAGCCTCAACAAACTCCGAGTAATGGGGAACGACATCGGTGCCAAACCAAAGAACGCCGGTTAGGGTGTTGGTTGTAACAAGCCCCAATTCCTTCTGAAACCTCTTCCATCCATCGAGTGCGTCGAACCGTTTTGAGAATTCCGGGATCGAAGGGGCGTTCTCTTGACGATTAGGAGAGGGCCAGATCGATTGGAATTGTTCGTAAAACTGCTTTGCTTGGGAGAGGAGTCCCGCATCCGGCCATCCCTGAGAGAGAAAGCGGGCCTCGACCATTTGCTCATCAAAGGTCTGGAGTGCCTGCTGTTCTTCAAACTGCATCGATTCCATTCTCGTCTTTAAGCCCGGTAAATGGTGAGGGAGGATCTTGCCACCCAGGTGCAGTTTGCCAAACTCCCAGGTCTCATTTCCGACACGCGTAAAATAAGAGTTTAGAGCTTCATCCGACCAGAAGTCGTCTTGAGAAAACAGCTGCATGATGCTGGAGGCGGCGATGGTTTCGGCGGACCAGGCATAAAATCGTCCTGCCGTGTTGGTTTTGATCTGCAAGGCATGACTGAAATCGGCCCTGGGGCTGTTTTGAAAAATAGAACGGGAGGCGATTGATCGACCGAGCCCCGTCAGGCCGACCATTTTTTGTGTCACCATGAAGAGGGCAAGGTGGTGGGCCTGGCCGAAGAAATCATTGAAAGCCTCTTCCTGTCCCAGGAGAAAACGCTGTCCCAAACAGGAGACGGTGTGTGTCGTCAACGCGAACGCCTCGATACCGAGACCACTCACGACGATTCGGGTCACTGTTTGTGCGGCATGGGATGCGGCGGTTCCGACGAGCGGAGTTTGTGTTGTGATCCAACTGGTCAGTTTCCCGGTGAGGGGTGAAAGGGCAAGTCTTGAGGCAACCCGGCTCGAGACAAAGAGGCTGGCCGGTCCTCCACAGAGCCCGGCAAAGACCATCACGGAGTTTTGAAAGAGGAGGCCCCCGCCTTCCATAAGAACCGCGCCTGTCGTGACGCTTGCACCGGACTCATACGCCCTTCGGATCTGTTCCCGATGGGTTCGGAATGTTGCAAAGAGAGAGCCTCCCGCAATTGCTGTCGCGATGGCGATCGTTCGTCCGCCCGCCAACGCCGCGGCTGCTGAGAAGGCGAGGGAGTACCAGAGTTGTTTGTCACCGGGGGTTGTCTGGGCGAGATGGATCGTCTCCTTGGCCGCCTCGAAGATCCCGCCCGAACCTGGGAAGTAGAGAGTCGTTGTGATGATTGGTCCGACAGCCGGTCTCTGCATGGCCTCACTATCGAAGGAGGGGCAAAAAAGGTTGCCACGATTTCACAGCTAACTGTTGCCAGTCCCGCCCAGAAGAAGGAATTGACGTACCTTCAAAAAAGACCTATATTCAGGTCCATCTAACTACACAGGAGGCTTCAATGAAAAAGATCCTTTCTCTGTCGGAAGCGAAGATGAGGCTTAACCATCTGGTTGATAAAGTAATCGATCAGGATGACGAATATATTATTACCAAAAACGGCAGTCCGGCCGCCGTGTTGCTTTCGGCCGAGACTTATGAGGGATGGAAGGAAACGGAAGAGATCAAAGCGGATCGCGAATTTTATGATGAGGTGAAAAAGGGCATAGCCAAACTTAAAAAAGGGAGGCGGCGTTATTCTTTTGAAGATGTCTTCGGTGAAAAGATTAAATGATCTACCGGATCGATTTCGATGAGGAGACCCGTGTCGCCTTAAGCCACATGATGCCTGTTTTAAAAAGGCATGTGAAAGAGTCGCTTCGGCAAATTGCCAAAAACCCACATGAAGGGAAGCCTTTGGAGGAGGATTTAAAAGGGTATTTTACTTACCGAGTCGGAAAGCTCAGAATTATCTATGCCATTGATTCTTCCAAGAAGGCGGTTCATGTCGTGGCGATTGGCCCTCGGCGTGTCATCTACGAAGAACTTTCCAAGCGCTTGAAAACGAGAAGCCCGTTGATGGGATGCCGTTAGGAGCGAGGCCTTTATCCGCCTCGGCCAGAAAACCCTGCCGTCTTGCGGCAGGGGATGAATGGTCCGGAGATCCGAAGCATTGGCAGAGGAGGGTCGGTGGCTACGGGGATTCCGCCAAGAAACCCCGCGGTCTTGCCGCGGGGTTGTTCATTCCCAACACATCGGCCATGCTGTAAAGCCCATTGGGTTTGCCGGTAATCCATTGGGTGGCCCTGAGGGCCCCCAAGGCAAAGGTGTCGCGGGATTTTGCGCGGTGGGTCAGTTCCAGGATATCGCCGGCCGTTTCAAAGATCACGGTATGATCCCCTACCACCTCTCCCTCACGGATCGATTCGATCGGTATCTTGTCCGGTGTTGTTTGGCGAACGGCCGCGAGGATCTTTGCTATCTGCAGGGCGGTCCCGGACGGGGCGTCCTTTTTATGGATGTGGTGCGCTTCACGAACCTTAACCTGAAATTCAGCTCCCAAGAGATGAGCCGACTGCTCCAGGAGCTTCCAGAACAGGTTCACACCGACGCTTGTATTGGGGGAAAAAACGAGCGGGATCTGCCTTCCCATTTTTTCGATCTCTTCTCTCTGTTTTGGGGAATGACCCGTTGTACCGACCACGGCCGCTTTTTTTGCGGCCTTTACCGTTTGGAGATTAGGAACAGTCGCATCGGGATGTGAGAAGTCGATCATCACATCCGCCTCTTCGATTGTCGGGACGATTCGAAAAACAGGATCCCTCTCTGCCAAGGCGGAGATCCTGCTCCCCATCTTTCCGGAGGCCCCTTTGATAACAATCTTGATCACGATCTGGGTCTTAAATGAGAGGTTTGCCGGTTCGCAACTAATATCTTGTTCCCCCCGATAAACACTTATGGGAATGGAGCAATCCATGGAGGGTCGAATCCGGGTTGGTGCCAAGGGGCCGTCGTACGAGCCTTTGGTGCCTGTCATCGATGATAAACCGGGTGTTCACTCCCCCTCTACGTTTTCCGTTGTTGCTGCGGCACCTCGCTCCTCTGCGACCGTATCGGTGCCAGCCGTTCTCTCCGATTCTGTTCCCTCGATTGATGCCTCAGCTGTTTTTCGGGACTGGAACCGGCGTGGCCTGAAGGTATCGGTCGATCGCTTTCATGAGCAGGCGTATGGTTTTGAGGTTCAGTCCAATCCCCAATTTTCGCAGATGGTTACTCCCTTTCATAAGGTCAATCTCAAAGGTCACGCTGATCTCATCGTCCCCTGGTCCGATCCATACCTCTTGATGGAGTGGGAGTCGGTCCTGATCGACGCGGGGGCAGGGCGTCAGGCGAGAAAAGAAGGAAATAGCCTCATTGTCGTCTATTCATTTAAAGGGAGAGATTTTCTCAAGGTGACGGAAACCCCTGAGAACGTCTCTTTCTTATTTATCGGTCGGTCGGGGCAAAGGCTCGGCGCAAAAACGGTGCTGAAACCGGAAGAGAGAGAGGTTCTGATCAGTAAACCGGCCCCTGTCCCTGCGGATGCGACGAAAGAGACCACTCAGTCTCAAATCTACAAGATTCATTTTGATAAAGATGAGATCCTCGTTGAGACCTATTTCCCAGCCTCGGTTTCGGAAGAGAAAAGGTTTCAGACCGTCTCCGAATTGGCACTGCTCCTACAGGCGCTTCCCTCCAGGATGGTATTGCCGTTTTTTCAGGGAGAGGATGGAAAACTTCCCCTTCTCTTTGTGCTTGCCCCCCAGAAGACGGCGGAGTCCTTGAAGGTCAAGGACGGCAATCCGGCGGGCGGCAACTACAACTATTCGATAAATAGGGTCTGGATCGATCTAGATCCGGAGGGCTCAATGATCCGTTCGACCTTCCTACACGAGGTAACGGGCCATGGCACCTCGGACTTTTTTGTTCCCTCAAATGAAAATCGGATTACGGAGCCGGATCGTAGTGGTCTCCGTGATTACTATGCCTTGAGCCTCCAGAGTTGTCTTACCCCCCAGGAGTTGGCGAACTATATGGAGCTCAGTCGCCTGATCAGAAATAAGGAGGATTTTCCAGGCCTATCGCACGAAAGGAGAAGAATGCTTTGTCTCAGGCTATGCGATTGAGGGATCGGACGGGATACGTGAGGAGCTGAATGAACCTCATGAAGATTTCGCGGAGGTACGCGAGGCGTTCTATTCGCTCCTCTTGCGGGAGAAACCGGATCTGACCTTTCATGCCGTTCGCAGACGAGACAAGCTCCTTTCTCTGGTGGGGCTTCTTTACCTGTTTGAAGAATATGGTGTTCCCTCGTTAGGAGATATCTCCAGGGAGGATCTCTTTTTACGGGAATCGTTCCAAAAAGTTCTGGGTGTTACGCTCAAGCCCGTTGATCCGGAGAAAGTGGTTCAAGGGGTCCCCATTGATGACAGGGCGCTCCGCTGGGTTTTAAAACGGGAGGCGCCTCTCTTCCAGCTTCAACTGGGGCTTTTGACAGAGAGTATTGATGAGGGGGGGAGGGAAAGATCCTTTCAGGGACTTTCATCCGGACTCCGTCTCGGGAAGAGCTATGGGAGAAATGCGTTTGGTCTCGCCTTTCTTTACGGCGACTCTTTATCTAACGACGGTAGGAGGTCTGAGAGGGGAAGAAGCTATACCGGGGCACTTTGGTGGGATCGCAACTTCGGTTCGGAGATCGTCTCCTTCGTAGTGGGTCCCGCGATCGGTGCAAGAAAACTTTATCTCTCCCGATCGGAGGGTGATCCTGTCGGTCTTTTCGGTGCTATAAGAGGCGAGGTCTCTTTTTTGTATCGAATCGTGGGGCTCTACCTCCAGGCAGATTGGACGAAGGGAGATGGCTATGAGCAAGAGGGATTTCAGGGAGGAACTGTGATCGATTTTTACCGTATGATCGCTTTACTGAGATGATCGCTCTTCAGATCAGTTGATACTCTTTTAAAACATGAAGCAGCTTTTCCCGATTCTGTTTCCCCATTTCGCAAAGCGGGAGTCGCCACTCCTCTTCGCACCTTCCCATGAGGGCGACAGCGGTCTTGACGGGGATCGGGTTTGTCTCGAAAAACATCGCCTCATGAAGGGGGAGCAGCGCCTCATGGATCCCTCTTGCCTCTTCTTTTTTACCGGAGGCATAGCGATCCCACATCCTGGCCAGTCTTTGTGGAACGACATTGGCCGTTACAGAGATCATTCCGCGTCCTCCCAATGCAATAATCTCGAAATTTTGTGCATCCTCGCCGGAGAGGACCGTAAAGTCACGGCCGCAGAGTTCAATCACCTTTTTGATCTGCGTGAGGTTACCACACGCCTCTTTGATCCCGACAATGTTCTTGATACCGGCGAGTCGTACCACGGTTTCCGGCAGGATGTTGACGGAGGTACGACCCGGGACATTGTAAAGGATGAGTGGAAGGCCGACCGATTCGGCAATCGCCTTATAATGACGATAAAGCCCCTCCTGGGTCGGTTTGTTATAGTAGGGTGAGACAAGCAGGGCGCCGTCCGCCCCGACCCTCTCCGCATGACGTGTGATTTGGATCGCCTCGGCGGTTGCATTGGAACCGGTTCCGGCCAGGACCCTCACACGCCCCTTGACCTGTTTTACAACGATCTCAATGACCCGGTCATGCTCTTCGTAATCAAGGGTGGCTGACTCGCCGGTCGTTCCGCAGGGAACGATCCCGTCGGTCCCCTCCGCAATATGCCACTCGACGAGTTTTTTTAGTGCCTCTTCATCGACCTTTCCTTTTTTGAACGGGGTAATGAGTGCAACGAGAGAGCCTTGAAAGGGATGGTCCATATTGGAGAAGGGGCTACCAGCGGTGGAGAAACCGCGCAACTGTTTTTGGGACGGAGACGAGACACATAGTACGAGAGAAGGGAGGCTTTATGCCAAGACCTGTTCGTCACGGACAACGACATCATTCTCACAGGAAGGTCGGTTTAGATGATAGTCAACCGGCTCTTCCGGACAGACAGCGGCATCATTTGTATGCGGAGGTCGGTTTAGACTATGGTCAACTGGCACTTCCGCAAGGGAATGGTCGGGACCACCGTGGAGAATCGCAGCTTTATTCTGACAGTGGTATTTTGGCCGGTGTTCGGTGGATTGATCGTCCCTATGAGAGGCTCTCCCTTGAGGCCGCGACCCACCTTATCAATGTTAGGGGACGTGGTGATACCGATACCTATGAGATAATCGCCGATGTTGAACTGGGTGGGAGGGTGAGGTTTTATCAGGGACGTCGACTTGACCTTTCGCTCTTTGGGGGTGGGCTTGCGGCGGCAGGGGCTGAGTTTGGATATGATTATAGTGCCCCTCAGTTTATGTCGCGGACTGGAGGGGTTGTTCGAGGTGTGATCGATCTCAAGGACCATTCGAGAATTCCTGTGGCGTATTTCGGATTGGGGGCGCTTGGAGGAGGCTCCGTTATTAATTCTGATGGAGTAACCTTTCTAGGAGGCTTCTGGTCTGTGATGGGAACCTTCGGGCTCAGATTTTATTGAGGCTGTTAGACTCGTACTCCCCCAGAGTACGTTTTTATCTGTCAAACAACATTTCAAGGCATCTTTGAAGATCTAAGCTCGATCTCTCTTGCAGCGGCAGATCGGACGATATTTTAACCTATAGGAGGAGGTATTTTATGGGGTCTGAAAAGATTTCAGCTCGGGATGATAGGAGTATTGAGGAAGAGACGCGATTAGCGGATCGTCAGCAACCGCATTTTTTTGCAGGTCTTGACATTGGGGTCGGAGAAACTTTTTTGCCAAGGGGGCGTAGTGGAAATAATATTAATCCCAAGGCATCGTTGAACAACACCCTCAGATGGGGGGTGAGCGGGATAGCCGATCCCGATCAGTTTCTTTCTGGTGAGGGAGCACTTCATTTACTTGTTCGTACCACAGATGGGGGAGCCTTGCATCGGCAAGCAAAGATCAATGAGGTGGGTGGTGATCTGGAATTGGGTGGAAGGTTGAGGCTTTTAGATAGTCGTCGGGTGTCCCTATCTGTTTTTGGCGGGATGTTGGCTGAGTGGGGGGTTAATTTTGGCGATAGGGTGGATGATGAAGCGATGCCAGAGAAACGTTATGGGGGTATTGCCAGATTGATTTTAGGATTTAATGATTATTATGGAATTCCAAAATGGAATGTGAGCCTTGCGACTAGCGGAGGGAGCTATCTACTCGGTTCAGATGCCTATGGTCCTGCAGGGCGGTTCTATTCGTATTTTCTAGGGTTTGAACGTCGATATCAATAGTAGCAACTATAACTCAATCTTCCCTTCAAAAACGGTTGTGGCCGGACCGGTCATATAAACGCTGTCTTCGGCCCGGTTCCATTCGATCTCGAGAGTGCCGCCTGGCAGCTTAACCTCCACCTTTCTCTCGGTTTTGCCGTTTAAATGGGAGGCGACCGCGGCGGCACAGGCACCGCTTCCGCAGGCAAGTGTCTCACCGGCGCCACGCTCCCAGACCCTCATCTCGATTTTCTTTTTGGAAATCACCTTCACAAATTCGACATTTGTCCGGTTGGGGAAGAGGTAGTAGTTTTCAATGAGTGGCCCCTTTTCATGGACTGGGTACTCTTTGAGATTGTCGATAAACAGGACGCAGTGCGGATTCCCCATCGAGACACAGGTCATCCGGTATTCGATCCCGTGGATTCGGAGGGGATGATTGATGATGCGTCCTTTCAGTTTGACCGGGATCTCTTCCCCTTTGAGGATCGCCCTCCCCATATTGACCTGGATCTGACCGTCTCCCAGAATCCTGACCGTTTGAACGCCGGCGATTGTCTCGACACGGACCTCCTGTTCCCCGCTCCCATGATTTGAGACGTACTGGGCGACACAGCGGATCCCGTTTCCACACATCTCCACCTGGCTTCCGTCGGCATTGTAGATCTGCATCTGGACATCCGCCTTTTTGGATGGCTCGAGGAGGAGGAGCTGGTCGGCGCCGACACCGAGGCGTCGATCACAAAGAAGCTTCGCCGCCTTGGCCATCTCGGGAAGTTTCCTCTTCCTTCCATCGATGACAATAAAGTCGTTACCGAGACCGTGCATTTTGGTGAAAGAGATGTTCATATTAAAAACTTCGGGACATGCTCCCCTTTGAGCAGATCTTTATACTCCTCTCTCTGTCTGATCACAAAAAATTGCTCACCCTGCACTAACACCTCCGGTATTCGCGGTCTGGAGTTATAATTGGAGGCCATCACAAAACCGTACGCCCCGGCACTCATGACGGCCAGAAGGTCCGAGGGACGTGCAGCAGGCAGGCGGCGATCTTTCGCTAAAAAATCGCCCGATTCACAGACAGGTCCGACCACGTCCACTTTTTCTTTTTTGACCTTTCTCTTTTCAACGGGCCAGATCTCATGATGGGAACCGTAGAGGGAAGGACGGATCAGGTCGTTCATCCCCCCATCGACAACCACAAAGATTTTATTCCCCTGCCTCTTTCGATAGAGGACCTTGGTGAGCAGGATTCCGGCATTGCCGGAAATGACGCGCCCCGGTTCCAAAAGGAGCGTGACATTCCGCTTTTTCAACTCCGGGGCGATCGCCTTGGCGTACTCCGCCGGTGAAGGAGGGGATTCCTTGTCATACGGAATGCCGAGCCCTCCACCTAAATCGAGAAAGCGAATCGTGAGCCCCAGTTTTTTCAACGTGCTCACCAACGCCCCCAGTTTTTTAACGGTCTCAACAAACGGTTTGACCCGGGTGATTTGGGAACCGATATGACAACTGACTCCCTGGACCTCAATTCCGGGCAACTCCCTGGCGATCCTGTAGAGTCGAACACTCTCACGGATCTGGACGCCAAATTTGCTCTTCTTGAGACCTGTGGAGATATAAGGATGGGTCTTGGGATTGATATCCGGGTTCACCCGAATGGCAATCGGGGCTGCTCTTCCACAATCTTTGGCGACGTTTGACAGCTTGATGAGCTCCTCTTCCGATTCGATGTTGAAGAGAAGGATTCGTTCCCGTAATCCGTGTCGCATCTCCTGTTCCGTCTTGCCGACGCCTGAAAAAACGATCCGATTGGCCGGCACACCGGCGGTCCGCGAACGGAAGAGCTCACCGCCGGAGACGATATCAACACCCCCCCCCCACTGGGAGATCGCCCGGAGGATGGCGATGTTTGAATTTGCCTTTACCGCAAAACAGGTGAGATGGGGGATTTCTGAAAACGCACCGTCGAATACCTTGAAGTGACGCTCGAACGTCGCATAGCTGTAAATGTAAGCCGGGGAACCAACCGCCTCGGCGATTTTGCGAAGTGGCACCGATTCGCAATGGAGTTCATTTTTAACGTAATGAAAATGATGCAAGCCGCTTCTCCAGTCTCTTGATCTCTTTTTTGACTGCCTCCGGGGCGGTGCCACCGGTCTTGTTTCGGAGCGCGATGGAGGCCTCGGGCTTCAGGATCTTTAGAACCCCCAGATCGAATTTTTTTGAGAATTTTCGAAATTCTACCAGGGAGAGCTCCGTCAGTTCTTTCCCGTGTTCTTCCGCATACCGAACCAGTTGGGAGACAATCCCATGAGACGACCGAAAATCAACTCCCCGGCGAACGAGCCAGTCGGCGATATCGGTTGCGAGCAGAAAACTGTCCTGCAACGCCTCTCGCATTCGCTCTCTGTTTGGTTTCATTTTTGGAAACAGCTCGGCCATCATGTCGACACAATCGATCACGGTATCCAGGAGATCAAAAACCGCCTCCTTATCCTCCTGCATATCTTTGTTGTAGGCGAGTGGCAGTGACTTCATGAGTGTCAAAAGCGAGAAGAGGTGCCCATACACACGACCCGTTTTTCCGCGGATCAGTTCGAGGACATCCGGATTTATCTTCTGTGGCATCATGGAGGAGCCGGTGCAGAACTCTTCCGGCAGATCAATAAATGAATACTCCTTTGAGCTCCAAAGAATCAGTTCTTCCGCAAGCCGTGAGAGATGCATCATCAAGAGGGAAGCGACCGAACCACTCTCGATTACGAAATCACGATCCGAGACCGCATCAAGGCTGTTATGCGTTACATCGATGAACCCAAGCTCCCCGGCCACTTTCTCCCGATCGATCGGATAACTGGTGCCGGCAAGTGCCCCAGATCCCAACGGGCAGACGTTCATTCGCCGATGGCATTCCAGGGTTCGAGATCGATCCCTCTCCCACATCTCTACGTAAGCGAGGAGGTAATGGGAAAAGAGGATCGGTTGTGCTGGTTGCAGGTGGGTGTAGCCGGGCATCATGATATCGAGATTTTTTTTGGCCAGTGTCAGGGCAGATTTTTCCAGATGAAGGAGTGAACTATGAAGCTCTTCGAGGCGGTCCCGACAATAGAGCCGGAGATCGAGTGTCACCTGATCATTCCGGCTTCGGCCGGTATGGATCTTTCCTCCGAGGGGGCCGAGGTGTTTGATCAGGAGGGCTTCAATATTGAGATGGACATCCTCCAGATCCTCTCTGAATTCCACTCTCCCGGAATCGACATCCTTGAGGATTTTTTTTAAGGCTGCCATGAGACGACTCTTCTCTCGTGTCGAGAGGAGGCCGGCGCGTGCCAAACCATTGACATGGGCGATACTTCCCAACACATCGTAATAATAGAGCTTTTTATCGAACGAGACCGACTGGGTGAAGTCGAGCGCGAGTGGACTTAAACCCTTCTCAAAACGGTTACTCCATTTCTTGGGGGACATAGGTGGCCAATATGCTCAAGCGCTCCGCTTCTTGTCAAGGAAAGCACGGGTGACAACAACTTATCCCGGATGCCGATAATAAAAATGCTCATGATTCAATCCGTTTCAAATCGCGGGAACAGCCCAGTTGCTTCAGAAGAGGGCGTTGGGATCCCCGCCCCTCTTATCGCCCTCTCGGCCGTGTCGGCCTTCGGTATTGTCTTTGCCGATGCCTGGCTCGCCCAGCGACTTGGTCAGGCACGAGTGATCGCCTCTCGTCTCTGGACGGCCGGGCCTCCCGTCGATCATGCCGCGCGACTCCGGTTTCTCTTTGAAGAGCTGTTTTATTCCAAAATGTATCGTCAGGGCGAATGTGGAAGAAACATCATCGAGTTCATTGATGAGGCTCGTGCAAGGGGGATCTCCCTGTCTCAAGCCTCGGTCCTGTTGGTCTACAACCAAGAGAGGTATGGCCTGATACCTCGGTGTGCCAGAGGTGGCACATTTCTCTGGGAGGAGTCGATTATATGGAGTGGAGGGTGGCATGCCGTCTTAAAACATCCCTCGGGGATCTTTGATTTTGATTTTACGAATACCCCTCGCGTGCCCTCCCTCAGGGAATATTTTAAAGAGATGTTCGGATTTTCATCCCGCTCACCAAAAGAGACAATCTTTGTTCGTGAAGTACCCGTCGCTTATCTTCTCCGGGGGGGGCAAAAGTGGACCCTGACCGGTTTATGAGAGACCATCCGGTCTACAGATCTTCGCCACATCCCACTTATGCACTCGCCGATTTTCTGGCGACTTGATCTTTAAGTTCGTACTGGATTAATCCTTGATCATGTGCAAAAAACTCTCCCTCGCCCTTTTGATGTTAACCTTTTCAGGAGGAGCTATGGCCGACAAAGAACTTCAAGTGGGGGACCTGGCCCCTGATTTTTCGACAATTGATGATACGGGACACCCGGTCTCGCTCAAGGAGTTCCGCGGGAAGACCGTCATTCTCTATTTCTATCCAAAGGACGATACGCCCGGCTGTACGATCGAGGCAAAAAAATTTCGGGATTACAGCAAAGAGTTTGAATCAAAGAATGCGGTAATCCTCGGCGTGAGCTTTGATGACCAGTCTTCCCATGAGAAATTCAAGGAGAAACATGAGCTCCCGTTCCGTCTGCTTGTCGATGCCGACAAAAAGATCGCGAAGGCGTATGGGTCGGGTGGGCTTCTGTTCCCCTCGCGGCATACCTTTGTTATTGATGGCAAGGGGCGGATTAAAAAGATCTATCGCAAGGTCAGTCCTGCCGAACATGCCGAGGAAATTCTGAACGAGATCTGAGTGGGGTGATCCGATGACCTGGGACCTTCTCGAAGAGGCTAAAAAATTGATTGCGATCCGGTCGATCTCGCAGGAGGGGAACCGGGCGGCGGTGCAGTTTGTCGCGCCGTTTTGTGAAAAGCTCGGCTTCAACCTGACCTTTCAGGCCCCCGCGGGTGGTTCGACCGGTGAGGACCTGAATCTGATTGCCCATACCGTTCCACCAAACTCCGGTGATCTTTGTCCCAAGGGGCTCCTTTGGGTGACTCATCTTGATACGGTTCCTCCCGGGGATCTCTCCCTTTGGACGGAGACGGGAGGGGATCCGTATTGTGCCACGATCAAGGGGGAGAAGCTTTACGGACTTGGATCGGCCGATACCAAGGTTGATATTCTTTGCAAGCTCAAGGCGATTGAAACGGTTGGTCTAAAAAATGTGAAGATTCCGTTTGCGCTTGTCGGCTCTTATGGGGAGGAGCGGGGACTCGCCGGGATCAAACGGCTTCGCGAATCGGAGGTGATGCATCCCCGTTTTGCGTTGGTGAGCGAGGCGTCAGATCTAAGGCCGGTTTTGAAACACAAAGGGATTTTGTACATGAAGTTGTTTTTTAATTCCCCCCTCCCGCAAGCGGGAGAGGGGTTAGGGGTGAGGGAGTTAACCTTTCACGGCAAAGCCGCCCACGGCTCCACACCGCATTTGGGTGACAACGCGATTGAAAAGGCATTTCAGTGGCTCTTTGAGGAACAGGCGAAAGAGCCGAACCTTCAGTTGATCAGCGTTGAAGGGGGAACGGTTCATAATATTGTGCCGGAAAAATGTCTCCTCAAGGTGGCGAAAGGGTCGAACTTCTCTCCTCAGATCGATTTTCTGAAGAAATTTTGGCAGATTGTAGAACGCGTCGATCAATTTCTTGAAAAAGATCGGGACGAGGCGTTTGACCCGCCCGTGACGACACGAAATATAGGGGTCATCAGGCAGGAAGGGGACCGTCTCCTCATTGAATTTGATTACCGCCTGATCCCATCGACCGATGGCAACACCCTTTTTGCCCTCTTGAAGGAGCTTGTGCAGATTCCTGGAGCCGAACTGAAGGTCCTTTCATCGAACCCGCCGCTTGATACTTCGCTTCAATCGGAAATTGTTGAACGGGTCACAACGGCGCTTCGCTCCGTGGGTTCAGAGATCAGCTTTCCGGTGAAATCGGGAAACACAGAGGGGGCGATTCTTGCGATGATGGGGGCGGAGGCGGTTGTGATTGGCCCCGGCAAGGCGGTCGGCAATATTCACAAACCGAATGAACATAATGAGATTTCGCAGTTACAAAGGGCCGTCGATTTTTATACCGCTTTTTTGCGTCAGTTTTGCTAAGGCTTGTTTCCTCGTATGACGTTTCATTTAAGACCAGCACGATCAGAGGATTTGGAAGGGCTTTTACGGCTAACCACCCTCCCTTCGGCGCGCGGGTTTTTAACCCTTCCTTCCGAATCGAAAGAGATGAAGGAGCTTATTGCTCTTTCCCAAAGATCGTTTACTGGAAAGCTCGAGGACAAAGATGAGGGGGAGTATCTTTTTGTGCTTTTTGATGGGGATCAAAAAAAGGTGGCCGGCTGTTCTCTCATTATTGCCCGGCACGGGACGCCTGAGACACCCCATAACTATTTTGAAGTGACGGAGGTTCAGAAGGCGTCCCGAAAATTGAAAAAAGTTTTCAAGCATCAGATCTTGAGGCTTCGTCTTGATGCGGAGGGGAGAACCGAGTTGGGGGGGCTGATTCTTGATCCGGGGTATCGAGGTCATCCCCAGAAGCTCGGAAAGACCCTCTCCTTTGCGAGGCTTTTGTATATCGATCGGAATCCAAGGCGTTTTCAGGAGAGATTGTTGGTGGAGCTCCTGCCCCCTTTAACACCCGAAGGAAAATCGCTCCTGTGGGAATCATTGGGGAGAAAGTTTACAGGTCTGGACTATCTGGAGGCGGATCGTCTTTCGCGAAACGACAAGGAATTTATAACCTCCCTTTTCCCCGACGGTGATTTTTATACCCTCTTTCTTCCTGAAGAGGCCCGCTTCCTCATTGGGGAGGTCGGTTCTGATACAAAACCGGTTGCAAGAATGCTTTCTGAGGTTGGTTTTCACTATTTAGGACAGATCGACCCGTTTGATGGTGGCCCCCATTATGGGGCGCTCCAGAAAGAGGTGAAGATCAACCTGGTTCAGGACTTTTTGAAACAGGCGTCGGTTGAAGTGGAGTGGGGAGGATAAGATGGCTCGCGCGGTCTTAATGGGAGACCCCAGTCACTTTCACATCGTCGGGGGGGGGAATCCGTTTACTCGTAACTGGTGGGGGAAGAGGAAATCGGTCAACAAACAGAAGGCGATCGAGCAATGGCACGGTCTTGCGCGGTACTTGACCGACAATGGAGTGACGGTGTTTGTCGTTCCCCCTCATCCCCAAAATCCTGGCCTCGTTTATCCTGCCAATGCCGGTTTCCTAAGCCAGCTCGAAGAGAAGATGCCGATCCAGCAAAAAAAGTTTGTCCTCTCCAACCTTCTCCCTTCACGCGCCGGTGAGATGCCGGTTTATCGGGAGTTCCTGAATGGCCTTGGTTTTAACGTTGTCACGATCAGGCCGCGCTTTGAAGGAGAGGCGGAGCTTTTTCCTACCAACGGGGAATATGTTTTCACGTATGGAGGGGTTGTTAAGCAACGGTTTGTTCCCAAAGTGGCAGTCCCCCCCTGGAAGAGGGTTTATGGGTTCAGGACAGAGCGGACCTCCTTGCAAGAACTCCGGCCGTTTCTGGGGACCGGCGCCGTTCATGATTTTGAGCTCCAGCTCGAATCGCACTATCATGGGGACACGGTCTTCTGTTCCTTTGGGGAGAGGAGGGAGAATCTACTCGCCTATCTGGAAGGGCTTGCCCCGGAATCAAGGGAGCGTTTCCAAAAGGTTTTTGGGGATAGGGTTGTTCCACTCTCGACAAGGGATGCCTTCTTTTATGCGGCCAATTCCTACCAGATCCGGACGCCGGGTGGTTTGAAACTGATTATCCCGCAGGGGGCGAGTGAAGAGCTGATGAAGGAGATTCAAGGACGGGGTGTGACACCGATCCCGATTGATGTCTCCGAGTTTTTGAAAAAAGGGGGTGGCGCGGTCAAGTGCATGATTGGCGACTTGGGGGAGTTGATTGACGACCCGGCCAAAGTGACGCCGGCTGTTACAGAATTTCGATCGAGGCATCTTTACAAATAATTATCCTCCATTTGCCCGACTTTTGTGCATTGCTCAAAACTTTGGCAGGCAAAATAGGAAAAGTGATCTCATCTCGAAATAAAGAGGGGATTATTTGATGAGATGGTTGGCACGCAAGTTGCTTATGTGAAGCCTCAAACCTTTAAAAAGGAGAAACTATGAGAAAAAAGGCTAGTGCTCTAACGGTGGGAATACTCGGATTTCTGTTCGTTGTCACCTCAGCAGAACTTTTTGCTGCGGAAAAAAAGGAGGACTCTTTTTGGGACAAAACGAAGGTGACCGGATCGGCTGACCTGAATTACAACTACAACCTGAACAGGCCGACAACAACTCCGGTCCTTGCAGCGGCGGGGGCACAGGCGGCGAATGCCTACCGGGTATTTGATGTCTCTCCGAACACCTTTAATGTTGGGTTGGTGGAGTTGGCGCTTGAGAATTCACCTGCTGATTGGATTACTTTTAGGACGGATCTTGATTTTGGCCGCGATGCCCAGTTTTATCATGCGAGAGGTTTTGGGGTTGGCACTGATCTCTTTGATCTCCAGCAGGCATTTTTGGTCTTTAATGTCGACCAGGTCGGTAATGGGCTCAAGATCAAGGCGGGAAAGTTTGTGACGATGCATGGTGGGGAGGTGATTGAGGCGGCCGCGAACTACAATGTTTCCCGTGGGCTGCTATTTAATTATGCGATTCCGTTGACCCACACCGGCATTTTAGGGAGCTACTCATTTTCCGATCAGGTCAGTCTGGATCTTGGTGTTGTCAACGGATGGAACAACGTGACGGACAACAATAATGGCAAATCGGTTCACGCCATGCTCACGGTCAAGCCTGTAGAGACGGTTACATTTCTCCTGGGAGGCACGGTTGGTCCGGAGCAGAACGGAAACGACCGAACGCTTCGCACCCTTATTGACACCTCTCTGATTTATGCCCCGACCGACCACTGGACGTTTGCCGTCAATTATGATCTTGGGCGTGACGGTGGTTTTGGTGGAACGAACGGGGTTGCTGATTGGCAAGGAGTTGCTGCATATGCTGATTGGAAGTCCGGTGACCTCTTGGGGCTGACCGTTCGTGGAGAATATTTGAACGATGATACGGGAGCTGCCGGTATCATGGCGGGGGCGGCGACGGGCGCTACGGCATCAACAAACCTCCAGGAAGGGACGCTCACCTCTCATCTTTATTTAGCTGACGGGATGGATCTTCGATTTGAATATCGTCATGACCATGGTAATTTTGGTTCTTTTCTACGTGGGAATGGAACCTCACGAAGATTCCAGGATACCTTGGGTGCACAGTTGGTCTACTCATTCTAGCCTAGGAGGAAACTATGGAACGACGTAAAAACCTGTTTTTGACACTCGCGGTGATAATCCTGGCGGTTGGTTCTTATCCAAGCCTGGCCAGAGCCCAGGAGGCAGGAGATCTCAAGATAGCTGCTGATACTGTCTGGACACTCATTACAGCGTTTCTGGTCTTCTGGATGAATGCCGGTTTTGCGCTGGTGGAATCGGGCTTCTGTCAGCAAAAAAACTGTGTCAATATTCTGGCCAAGAATTTCATTGTGTTCGCTGTTTCATCAGTCGCCTACTGGATTCTGGGGTACGGTCTCATGTTTGGTGATGGAAATGGATTTTTGGGACAGCAGGGTCTCTGGTTTTTAGGGGGGGCTGATAATAGTCCTGCCACCGGAGAGGCGTATCAGGGGGTTTACGGGTCTCTTAATTGGACCGGCGTCCCTCTCCTTGTGAAGTTCTTCTTCCAGCTCGTATTCGCCGGAACGGCTGCAACGATTGTCTCCGGAGCGGTTGCTGAAAGAATCAAATTCGTTTCCTTCATCCTCTTTTCATTTATTATTGTCGCAATTCTGTATCCGATAACGGGTCACTGGATCTGGGGCGGTGGCTGGTTGGTCAAGAAAGGTTTTTTTGATTTTGCCGGTTCAACCGTTGTCCATTCCGTGGGTGGTTGGGCTGCCTTGATGGGGGTCCTTTTCCTCGGGCCGCGTATCGGGAAATATCGTAATGGCAAGGTTTATCCCGTTCCGGGCCACAATATGTCGACGGCGACACTCGGTTGCCTCATCTTGTGGCTTGGCTGGTTTGGATTCAATCCAGGCTCTACAATGGCTGCCGACTGGGCGCACATCGGGCATATAGCAGTTACGACGAACATGGCTGGGGCGATGGCAACCCTTTCCGCAACGGTGACCGCCTGGATTATTCTGGGCAAGCCGGATCTCGGTATGATCCTTAATGGGACGTTGGCCGGCCTCGTGGCTGTTACAGCCCCCTGTGCCTTTGTCAGTGTTGGCAGTTCGGTCGTCATTGGTTTGATCGCGGGTATTCTGGTTGTTCTGGCGGTTATCTTCTTTGATAAAATCAGGGTGGATGATCCCGTCGGGGCCCTCTCTGTCCATCTGGTTAATGGTGTTTGGGGGACTATCGCTGTCGGATTGTTTGCGGAGAAGGAGATTACCGCTAACACGGTTAAGGATGGTCTTTTCTTCGGCGGAGGAACGGATCAGTTGATCGCTCAACTGACAGGCGTTCTTGGAGTTGCTCTTTTTACGGTCGTTGCTTCGGCCGTTGCCTGGCTGCTAATCAAGTTGACAGTAGGGCTTCGAGTGTCAGAAGAGGAAGAGCTAGAGGGACTCGATTTTGGAGAACATGGAAACAGGGCTTATCCTGATTTTCAGACAGCTTCTTCGATTGAGAGACATTCATAAACAGGGAGGTTTGAATTATGAAAAAAATTGAAGCGATCATCAAGCCGTTCAAGCTCGATGAAGTCAAGGATGCCCTCCAGAAACTGGGTGTCAAAGGGATGACCGTTGCTGAGGTGAAGGGGTTCGGGCGTCAGAAGGGGCACACGGAACTCTACCGTGGTGCCGAATACATCGTTGACTTTTTGCCCAAGGTTCAGGTCGTTGTCGTGGTAGAGGATGGGCAGGCCCAGGCGGTGGTTGAGGCGATCGAGAAGACGGCAAAAACCGGTAAAATTGGAGACGGAAAGATATTTATCTCCTCGCTCGATGAGGTTGTCAGGATTCGGACGGGTGAGACCGGCAAAGCGGCGATCTGATCAACCCCCACTTTACATTTTATAAGTTGCCATGCTAGGGGCTACCCGTCTTTTTTTAACTGATTTCGAAACAAAAAAGGAGAGAACATTATGACACCAAAAGAGGTATTGGCTTTTGCCAAGGAGAACAAGACAAGGATTGTTGATTTCAAGTTCGTCGATTTTCCGGGGGTCTGGCAACATTTTTCAGTTCCCGTTTCAGAGCTTTCAGAAAAGATTTTTGAAGAGGGGCTTGGATTTGACGGCTCCTCGATTCGTGGATGGCAGGCGATCAACGAGTCGGATATGCTTGTTTTGCCGGATTCCAACAGTGCCTGCATGGACTCGTTCTGCCAGATTCCGACACTCACAATGATTTGTAACATTGTCGATCCAATCACCAAGGAACCGTACAGCCGTGATCCCCGCTATATTGCGCGGAAGGCAGAGGCGTACGTCAAGTCAACCGGTATTGGCGATTCCGTCTTTTTTGGTCCCGAAGCGGAGTTTTTTGTTTTTGACGGCATCCGCTTCAAGCAGGACTCCAATTGTGGCTACTACTATATTGATTCGGTTGAGGGGCAGTGGGACAGCGGATCCCAGAAGTTGGCTGATGGTCAGACAAACCTCGGTTATCAGCCCCGCTATAAAGAGGGTTATTTCCCGGTTCCCCCAACGGACACCCTTCAAGATTTACGTAGTGAGGCCGTTCTGGAGATGGAAAAGATCGGGATTCATGTCGAATGTCAGCATCATGAGGTGGCGACCGCCGGTCAGTGTGAGATCGACATGCGGTTTGATACATTGACCAAAATGGCGGACAAGCTAATGTGGTTCAAGTATATCCTGAAGAACGTTGCCCGTCGTCATGGGAAGACCGTTACCTTCATGCCAAAGCCACTTTTCGGTGATAACGGCTCCGGGATGCACTGTCATCAGTCGATCTGGAAGGGTGACAAGCCGCTTTTTGCCGGTGACAAGTATGGTGGTCTCTCCGAGATGGGGCTCCATTATGCCGGTGGTATTTTGAAACATGCACGTGCCATTGCTGCCTTTACCAACCCTACAACGAATTCTTATCGTCGGCTGGTTCCCGGTTTTGAGGCCCCCGTGAACCTGGCCTACTCATGCCGAAACCGTTCTGCGGCGGTCAGAATCCCGATGTATTCCTCCTCCCCCGCAGCTAAAAGGCTTGAGGTCCGGTTTCCCGATCCCTCCTGCAATGCCTATCTCGCCTTTGCCGTGATGTGCATGGCCGGTATTGACGGGATTCAAAACCGCATTCTTCCCGGTGATCCTCTGGAGAAGGATATCTATTCCTTAAGTCCCGAAGAACTTTCCCGGGTTCCCCAGATGCCGGGCTCCCTTGAGGACTCCCTGCGGGCCTTGAAAGAGGACCATGCCTTCTTGCTGAAGGGGGATGTCTTCACCAAGGATGTCATTGAGACATGGATTGAGTACAAGACGGATCACGAGCTGAACCCGGTTCGGCTCCGTCCGGTACCGTACGAATTTTCCCTCTATTTCGATATCTAACAGTCTGTTGACAGAGGGGTTTGAAAGGATGTTGAGAAAGGTCCCAGATATGAGGCAGGCTGCTGAGGCGCGACGCAGGCGTACTTGTCGGTACGTCGAGGAGCGACCGAAACAGCCAACGAAGTAGATGGGCCTTTATCAACATCCTGCTAAATTGCCTGGTCTGTAGGGGCAGGTTTATACCTGCCCCTATTTTTTTCTTTTATCCTGTGGCCTGCTCTGCTAGAGTCGATCTCCTTAACCAAATTTAAAGGGGGGATCATGAAAAATTTACTTCTCCTGTTCTGTCTGCCGGTTCTTTTAGGCATCGGTTGTTCCAAGAAATCGGCTCCGGTGATTCAGGTTCAGCCGGGGATTGTTGCTAAAATCAACGGCAAGGAGATCACCGATGAGGATATCCGTAAGGTGATGGGGCCTGAATTTGTTCGGGCCGAAATGGAACTGTACGATGTCAAGAAGGCAGGGCTGGACCAGATCATTCAGGATCAGGTGCTTCAAGAAGAATCCAAAAAACAGGGGATCAGCCAGGAAGAGCTTTTGCAAAAAAACGTCGACAGTCAGATCAAGGTCACTGACAAGGAAGTGGAGAAATTTTACAACGACAACAAAGGGCGGTTTGGAGAGAAGAAGTTTGATGAGCTGAAAGGGAATATCCAGTTCATGCTCTCCCGTCAGAAAAGGGGTGAGGTTTTGGACCAGTATGTTGCCAAGCTCAGGAAGGGGCTGGATATCCAGGTCTTGATTCAGGCGACCAAGCTCGAGGTTCCGGAAGGGGACAGCCCTGCGATCGGTCCGGACAAGGCCCCGGTTCATATGGTGGAGTTTACCGATTATCAGTGTCCTTTTTGTGGAAAGGCTCGTGAGACGGTCAACCAGGTCTTGAGTGACTACAAGGGTAAGGTAAAATATGTCATTCGCGATTTTCCCCTTTCTTTCCATCGGGATTCCTTCAAGGCACATGAGGCAGCTCACTGTGCGGGCGATCAAGGGAAATACTGGGAGATGAATAAAAAACTGTTTGCGAGTCAGAAAGACTTGAAGGTTGAAGATCTGAAAAAATATGCCTCTGAGATCAGTCTGAACAAATCAAAGTTTGAAGAATGTCTGAATTCCAACAAGTTTGCGGAGAGGGTACGTCAGGGGTTGGAGGATGGCCAGAAGGTTGGTGTCTCTGGGACACCGGCCTTTTTTATCAATGGTCGGATGATCTCCGGTGCTCGCCCCTTCCCGGATTTCAAAGAAATCATTGACGACGAGCTGACAGCCAATTAGCAACTTGAAACGGTGCTAGATCTTAAGTTCGTCTTAGAAAATCTTCCGTTCGTTCAGGAGGCGCTTCAGAAGAAGAGGGTCTCATTCGACCTTGCCTCTCTGGAGAAGCTCAATCAAAAAAGAAAGAGTGTTCAGGTTGAATTTGACCAGCTCCGCTTTCGTCAAAATCAGGTTTCTCAGGAGATCCCAAAGAGGAAAAAAGAGGGGAAAGCGGTTGATGACCTCCTGGAGCAAATGAAAGAGGTTGCAGGTCGTGTTAGTGATCTTTCAGGGCAGCTCTCGGAGGTCGAGGGAGAACTCAACACTCTCCTTTTGTATATTCCTAATACTCCTCATCCCTCTGTTCCTGTCGGTACCGACAGCTCTCATAATAAAGAGTTACGCCAGTGGGGAAAGATTCCCGAATTCTCGTTTAGGCCAAGGGAGCATTGGGAGATTGGGGAACAGATTGGAATCTTTGATTTCAAGGGTGCCGCCAAGATTGCTGGATCGAGGTTTGTTGTCTATCGGGGTTGGGGGGCAAAACTGGAGCGGGCGTTGATCAATTTTATGCTCGATCTCCATACCCGTGATCATGGCTATCAGGAGATCTGGCCACCGGCGATGGCAAATGCCCGTTCGCTCACCGGGACAGCCAATCTCCCCAAGTTTGAGGGGGATCTTTATAAGACGACCGAGGGGCTTTATCTGATTCCCACGGGTGAGGTGCCTCTTACAAACCTTTATCAGGATGAGATTCTTGAAGAGAAGGATCTTCCGGTTTTGGTCACTGCCTACACCCCCTGTTTTCGGAGTGAGGCAGGCGCAGCAGGCAAAGATACACAAGGCCTGATTCGGCAGCACCAATTTGATAAGGTGGAGCTCATGAAGTTCGCCCATCCGGAGAAGTCATACGAGGAACTCGAAAAACTTTTGTCAAATGCTGAAGAGGTTTTGCAACTTTTGGAGTTGCCTTATCGTGTTGTGACGCTTTGTACCGGCGACATGAGTTTTGCTTCCGCCAAGACCTACGATATTGAGGTTTGGTTGCCGGGCCAAAATGGGGGAAAAGGAGCTTATCGGGAGATCTCCTCTTGCACCAACTTTGAGGATTTTCAGGCCAGGAGGGTCAATACCCGGTTTCGCTCCGAGGGAAAGAAACTGCGTTACGTTCATACCTTGAATGGCTCTGGTTTGGCGGTTGGCCGAACGATTGCGGCCATTCTGGAAAATTTTCAGGATGGGAAAGGATTTAGGATTCCGAAGGCGCTCGTTCCGTATCTGGGGGTTGAGAGGGTAGTGTCCAATTAATGAACAATCACCAATAAAACTTTCCTCTTTTGGTCTAAACAATTTCCGAAACTAAATAGTTGGGCAGTTCGATTTAAGGCTGTCACTTAGTCCTTCGATTCATAAATTCGGTGACGAATTTATTTACTCAGGACTAGTGCTGAGCGAGTAATTTTGTTGATTTTTTGGCTTTGTATATACGTCATATGGTTGATCAATTTTTGGTTAGTACTTTTTTATTGATAAACCATAAGTATTTCTAACTTTTAGCGGGCACATGCGTACCCGCCAAAAGTTGAAATGCTATAGTAATTACGAGTCGAGGTACTTAGCGGTTATTGTTTTTAAGGGTCAGAAGTAACTTTTTGGAGGGTTCAAGTGACTGTTCCAAAAGCGGTGGGAGCTTCTGATGGATACTATTCTTCCGGGCATTCTGTTGGGTCTGTTTCTTACCGGTGTCCTTCCAGTCTGAATATTCCGATCAAGCGTGAGAGAGAGACCGATTACAAGGCGGTCGCCATTGCGTTGGGTTCACTCGCCTTAGGGATAGGTCTGCGTCAGCTCCTGGTCAAGCGACTTCCCTCGGAAGCCCATTGGTTCACAAGAAACATCATTGGAAAGGCGTTCAAGGCCAAGGGGGTTGAGGGGGCGGAGAGAACGATCAACCGGTGGTTTCATTTTGGAGAAGAGGTTGCCCTCATCACTTTTGTGAGCGAATGGGGACTCCGCCGTTTTTTTGGTTACGAAGACAGGGTCTCTCCGATGGGAAGTCTTGCCCTCATGCTCCTCTTCCAAAGGGTGGCGGTTCAATACGCCGGCCTGAATGCCTCGGGGATGAATGTGATGTTCTTCATGGATCGTGCCATGGATGCCTTGATTCAGGTCCAGAATGGCAAGAGATGGCATGAGGTCGATTTCACCAAGCTGGCGATGCGCTATGGAACCCTTTCTCTCTTTGGGACCATTCGGCAGAAATGGGGAAAGAATCTCCTCTTTGCCTTGAGCAGCCGTGCGGGACACGGTCAGTGGATCATGAGGTCGGCGAATGTGAGTTGCGGTGCCTCGAAACTTCAAAGGATCGGATGGAGATTCTCTCCAGAAAGAGATTCGGTGATCCAGAAACTGATTGCCTCCTCTAACCTCCACACCGAAAAGAGTTTTGTGACGCGAGAAGGGTGTTTCTTCAGCCCAATTTTCAAAAAGACCGGGAAGGCCTTGACCGAAGGAGAGCAGATCGCACTAGCTGGCCTGTTTGGCAAGGAGCGACTCGCCGATTTATTTGCAACCCACGGGGGGGTGATTCGTCAATTTGCTGCGCGTGGCGGAAAGACCGTAGAGGCTCTGGAGTTTGTCGTGGGGATCGGCCTCACAAAGAATCGCGGTTATGATATCACCAATCTGGGGATTGGTGTCTTTGTTATTCTGCTCGAAGGGACGGCCGTCTTCATTGATGCGAGTACGGGAGCCGCCTTCCGCGGAGAGAGTTTTGAGGAGGTAGCGAAGCAGACCTTCTGGAAGGGGGTTCTGATCATGCCGTTTCGGCATGGGGCTAAGCTCCGCTTTGGTTTTGACACCAAATGGGCGATGTTTCTGGATCGTTCGCTCAAGTTTGGTTTGGAGCCGATGGTCAACAAATTCTTCCCGATTTACGCCAATGCCGGGCTCTGGCGGGATAGCTATGGGCGGGTCGCCTCCAAGAGTAAATCACTGGATGATTTTCTCGCGATTCATGTGGGGCCAAAGATATGGGGAAGGGGTGGGCTGACGCGATATAACGGGAACATCTTCAATCTCAGAAATTTTCGTGAGGCGGCTATCCCTGGGAATTGGGGCACTGATAAAGAGGGAGTTTCCCCCTACACCCCGCTTACAGTGGCCTACAAACAATTGGCTGAATTCTATGCAACGGAGGCGGGTCAGGGCAAAAAGGGACTTAAACCAGAGGAGAGGGAGGCGATCGAGTGCCACATTAGAAACTTGATTGATGAGGCACACAATCGCCTTACTACAGAGACCACGGTTCGTTCCTCTCAGTATGACGATGACACCGTCATCAAACAGGCGATTGTTGTCTCAGCCGCTACCTACTATGCTCATCTGCAACAAGACGAGTATTTCGGACGACTAGTTCGTGAAAACCATGACTGGTTCCAGATGTTCGAGAGGGTTCGCAATTCGGAAGATGTTGCCGCCATTGCAGAGGAAATAAACTTGCATTCAGGGATGCTACGGGAGAAGGGTGAATTGGGTGCCTTTTGAAAAATAAGATCCTGGCGGCGCTACTGGCGCAGCCCCATGCAGAGCCTTTAACCGACTCGGCACAGATCAAGTCAACCTATCATCATTGGCGCGTTCGGCAAATGTACTCCATGATGATCGGTTACGCGCTCTTCTATTTTGTCCGAAAAAACTTCTCGATGGCGATGCCGGTTTTCCTCTCCGACTTGGGCTACACCAAGACCGATCTAGGCTGGATCTTGACCGTCTTCTCCGTGATCTATGGTTTTGCAAAGTTTGGTAATGGGATTTTGGCAGATCGGGCGAATCCACGCTATTTTATGGCGGTCGGTCTCATCCTCTCTGCAATAGTCAATATCATCTTTGGACTGAGCTCCGGATTGACCGCCTTCGGCATCTGTTGGCTTTTGAACGGATGGTTTCAGGGGATGGGGTGGCCCCCCTGTGCTCGAAGTCTTGTCCATTGGTACGGTCCGACAGAGCGAGGGACCGCCTGGGGAATTTGGAATGCCTCCCACCAGGTTGGTGGGGCCGGTATCCTCATTTTGGCGGGATATTTGGTTGAACATTATAGCTGGCGTTCTGCTTTTATTATCCCGGCAATTTTGGCTATTGGGGTCGCTTTTTTTCTGATCAACCGGCTTCGGGATACCCCGCAATCTCTCGGTCTCCCGCCGATTGAGGTCTTTCATGGAGAGCTCCGAAAAGTTGATGAGCATGAAGACTCCGCTGATTCGTTCAAAGAGATTTTGTGGGATCATGTGTTGAAAAACAGGCTCGTCTGGATTGTGAGTTTCGCCAATTTTTTCGTCTATATCGTCCGGATTGGGGTGCTTGATTGGGCCCCAACCTTTTTGGTGGAGGTGAAGGGGAGTTCCGTAACAATGGCCGGTTTTAAGGTTGCCGCCTTTGAAGTTGCCGGGATTGTTGGGGCAATCAGTGCCGGTCTGATTTCTGACAGGATCTTCAAAGGAAAGAGGGGACCGGTGAATGTCCTTTGCATGGCGTTGTTGATCTTCTTCATGGTCGCTCTGTGGATGATTCCTGCGGGATACCCCTGGTTAGATGCCGTGGCCCTTTTTGCCGTTGGATTTGTCGTTTATGGACCCCAAATGCTTGTGAGTGTGGCTGCCGCTGATTTTGCCTCCAAGAAGGCGGCCGCAACCGCCACCGGAATGACGGGAACCTTTGGCTATCTGGGGAGTGCCCTTTGCGGTGTTGGAACCGGGATGATTGTTGACCACTGGGGATGGGATGGTGGCTTTCTCTTTTTTATTGCCTCTGCGGCGATCGGGGTTGTTCTCTTTCTTATGACCTGGAGTCATTGCTCTGCAGAATTGGAAGAGATCCATCAGAAATAACCTCTGAAAAAGGTCCCCCTCTGTTGCATTTGTACCTTCCCTTTTTCTCCTCTTGGCGGTATTCTATCCCCGTTTTTATTTAGGGGGGACTCTTGAAGGTTTTTCACCATTCCAGTGAGATTTCCGAGACGCCGCTCCGTGAATTTCAGGATTCTTACCATTTCCAGCTGACACGAAAGATCGCCGAGGGAGGGATGGGGGTTGTCTACGAGGCGAAGCTTTTTGGTGCGGAGGGCTTTGAAAAGCAGGTTGCCATCAAAACGATCCGGCAAGAGATTGCTGAGATGAAGGACTTTGTGCAGCTCTTTATTGGTGAGGCGAAATTGGCCGCCTGTCTGGTCCATCAAAACATCGTCCAGATCTACCGCCTCGGTATGGTTGATAACATCTATTACGTGGCGATGGAGTATGTACGGGGCGTCGACCTCAGGGATTTTATCTGGCGCCATTTTGAGAGGGAGGAAAAGATTCCGATTGAATTGGCTGCCTTCATCGCGAGTCGTGTGGCACGAGGGCTTGAATATGCCCACCGCAAAACCGATGGGCAAGGTAGGCCCCTGAATGCAGTTCATTGCGACATCAGCCCGAAGAATCTGATGATCTCCGCGGAGGGGGAGGTGAAGATTACCGATTTTGGGATTGCGAAGGCGAAAGGGATCATCCGTGGGGATCTTCTGGAAGGATTGGGGAAGGCCTCCTATGTCTCGCCGGAGCAGATTGAAGGAGGGGTGGTGGATGGGCGGTCCGATATTTTTTCATTGGGGGCCGTTCTTTACGAGATGCTCACGGGACAACGGGCGTTCAAGGGGAAAAATCGGGAAGAGATTCTGGAAAATGTCCTCCACAAACCGATCACAACGGTCCGCGGTCTTAATGGTGACGTTCCCAAGGATTTGGAAAATATTATTTTAAGGTGTTTGAAGATAAAGCAGGAAGAGCGTTATGTCACGGCCGGTGAGTTGGGGTATGATTTGGAATATCTCCTGTACCATGGAGGTTATGGTCCGACGATCCAAACCCTTCAGAAACATGTCCAAAAGCTTTTCCCCGAGATTTATCTTGCTCACCTCGTGACTCCTTCACGGGATCAGGTTGTTATGCCGGGTGATTTGTCACTGTCGTTGTCACTCGCGGATCAAAAGAAATCCTAGACCCTTAAAACTCATTGGACTATGCCTTTCTTTGCCGATGAGGATTATGGTTGATCAGCTTTTGGTTAGTATATTTTTGTTGATAAACCATAAGTATTTCTAACTTTTAGCGGGTACAGTCGTATCCGCTAAAAGTTGAAATGCTATAAAGGCCGAGCATCGGGTTTACCCCGATGTGACGCCGAGGGGTTTGGATAGAACGGAAGGGTGGCCGAGTGGCCGAAGGCGGCGGTTTGCTAAACCGTTGTACGGGTGAAAACCTGTACCGAGGGTTCGAATCCCTCCCCTTCCGAATCGCCACGGTGTTTATCACGGTTGCGATTCGGAAGGGCTTTCATATAGAAAAGTTATGGAAATCTTTCGGAGGGATTCGAACGGCCGTAACGAAACGATCCAGTGAATCGTTTCGTAGGCCGCGGCTCCGAAACGAGCTGTAGAGCGAGTGGAGGAGGAATCCCTCCCCTTCCGCAAAACAGCGCCCCTTCGGGGGCTTTTTATAAACCCTCGACTTTTTCTTTAGAGGTATGCTAGGGGCAGGCGCCGACTTAAATAGTACGATAGGGCCTAAAGCCGGGGGGATTTATGCCACAACTTCAGCAGAAGCTTCGTCCGACGGAGAATGTTCCATTTCCGGCCATTATCGATGAAAAGCTAAGCCTGCAGGCGTTCCTTCATCTCTCCGGCACTTTGGGGGGATACCCCTTCGTCAAGGTTGTCGTCGACCGGGAGACAAACAAAATTCACTTCATGAATCATTCCGTCTATCCATATCATGCCGATTACATCGCTCAGGAGATATTTGACGTTTCACTGGAAAAGCTCTTTGCCTCACTCGATGATTTCAATAAAAGTTTGTATCTCGATCCCGATCGACGTTTTTATGTTGGCATTCTCTCGCTTCACAAGAGTGATGAGGGGAAGTTCTTTACCCTCGAAACGGTGGAAATTGACAATATGAATAAAGAGATGCTCCTCTCTTTTTATACCCGCGTTAAAGAATCTCTCGATGTCTCACTTCCCTTCTTGTTCAAGCCGGCTAATCATGGTCAGGAGATGATTCTTGCCACCATGAATGCGGCGGAGTTGCCGGCGGTCTACAACCATGAGCTCTTTCGAAATGCCCGGTTTATCTGTCTCAACCCCGGAGAGGTGACGGGACGTCTGAGACTCTTTCATACGCTGGAAGAGTTCCGGCACGAAAAACAGACGGTTGAGTGGTACGACATTATTGCCATGCCACGTGTCCCCGACGATATCCATCGCGTTTCAGGGATTATTAATGGTGATTTTACGACGCCGCTTTCACATACCAATGTCCTGGCGAGCGGCTGGCAGATTCCCAACGCCGTTCAAATAGGGGTCTCTGAACGAATTGAAAAAGAGAATCTCAATGGCCATTGGGTCTGTTATGCTGTTTCTCCGAATGCGACAGAGATTGACTTAAGAAAAATTGATAAACCGGTGGAGGTCCCCAAGCCGTCTTGGAGTGTCCATCGCATCAAGCTGGAAGAGCCTGAAACCGAAGATACGCTCATTGCTCCACTCGAAAAACTTCGCATGAGTGATCGCTTTCGGTATGGAACAAAAGCGGCTAATTTGGGAGAGCTTCACTATATTTTGAAAAATGGATCGGAACGGCTTCTGGGATTTTATCGCATTTCACGCCCTCCTCGTGAAAATCTGTTGGCGTATCTCGCCGATTTTCTCAAAACATCACTTTCGGCTGATTTGAACCAGGTCTCCGAAGAATTTTTACGTTCTTTCATAAAAATTCCCAAGGGAATCGCCATTCCTTTTGCGATTCAGCAGGAGTTTTTGCAGTCCTCCCCGGCCCTTCAGCAAACCTTGGGAAAATTGAAAATGGCCCTCGAACTGAAAGCTCGTCAGGTCGATGCCCTCTGCGTTCGTGTACAGCAGTTGATCATTCACACCCGCCTGCCCGACCGATTACGTTATCAAATCGATGATCTGATCGCCAGATATCTGGGCGGAGTGAAAAGTTTTGTTGTTCGGAGTTCTTCGAACGCCGAAGATTTACAAAATTTTTCGGCGGCAGGTATCTATGAGTCGATTAACCATGTAACAACGGCCGATCATATTTTTGAAAGCATTAAAAAGGTGTGGGCTTCGTTGCTTGCGCCCCGCAGTGTTCGATTTCGCGATGAGGTTGGCATCTCTCTGGATGACAGCTATATGGGGGTTATTATTCAGGAGGAGATTCAGTCGGATATGGGAGGGGTCATGGTCACGACCAATCCGATACGGCGTGAAGACCATTTCCGGGATGTTTATTTTAATGTCTCTTGTCGGTCTGTGAATAATGTTGTTCAAGGGGCCGAGCTTCCGTATCAATACCTTTTTAACACGGTTGAAGGAGGGGGGAGAACGATCTCTCTCGGATGTGCCAACGAGGACCTGCCTCCCAAGAAGAAGGCCCTCCTGCAAAAATTGGCGGTTGCGGGACGGTTGTTGCAGTCCCATTTTTCACCTGACTACACCTTCAGCCTCCCCCTCGATGTGGAGTGGGTTGAAAGAAAGAATCAGCTTTTTATCCTGCAGCTCAGGCCCTATCGCTAGTGCGGGTGTTGAAACGGTATGCCCAAAAGAATCCCCCGTCTTTATATTGCCTTTGAAGCGTTTTTTTCTCTCTTCCTGTGGTTACCGATCTTCTACCAGTTTCAAAAGACCATCGGATTAAACGACCGCCAAATTTTTAGTATCCAGAGTTTTTATTATCTTGCCTTCTGTTTTCTGGAAATACCGACCGGTTGGGTCGCCGACCACTGGGGTTACCGACGAAGCATCCTTTGGGGCACGTTGATCATGGTTTTTTCCAACCTGATTCCTGCCGTGAGTCAAAACTTTTTGGGGATGCTGGCCCATTTTATTTTAATTGCTACCTCTCGCTCATTGATCTCAGGTGCGGCAAGCGCCTATCTTTTTGAGGCGTGTCAGAGGTACGGTGTTCCGGAACGATATAAGATCATTGAAGGAGAAGCCCGCGCCTGGGGACTCGTTGGCAAGGTTATCTGCTGGCCTCTTGTCGGCCTCCTGATGTCTTGGCACTTAAGTTTACCCTATCTTATTACCTCCTTTTTCTCAGCCCTCTCATTTCTTTGCGTCATCCTGTTGCCCAATCAGAACAAAGCGGCTACCGTCTCTTCCTCAGAGGGTAACCCCTCGAATAGGCAGTTTAAGGCCTGTCTTGTCCTCCTCAGCCGCTCACCGATGCTCCTGCTTTTGATGATTCAGGGCATATCGATCTTTGTAATGGGAAGACTGCAGGTCACTTTTTATCAACCGATCCTCCTCGAAAGATCGATGAGTGTGGCGAGTCTTGGTGGTATTATGGCGGTGATGACCCTTTTCGAAGCGCTTGGCTCCTGGACTCCTTCCTGGCTCCGGAGGTTCAGAATTTCTGATTTGAATTCTCTTTTTATCTTGTCGATTGCGGTGACGTTCAGCTGGTTTTTGATTGCTGCTCCTGGAAAGTATTTAAGCATTGTTGGGTTTTGCCTGTTCTGTTTTTTTATTGGTATCGTCTTTCCTATCCAGAAGCAGGTGATCAATGAGGCGATTCCGGACTCCCGTTTTCGGGCGACGATCCTTTCCATAGAATCTGTCTTTGACCGACTGGGCAGCGCCGGGCTTGTTTCGATTGCAGGCTCTTACGCGGCCCATGGCCAATTGAATGCGGTACTGACCGGGTTTGCCTGGTTTACCTTGGTCATTTTGGGTTTGATCTACCTTCAGGTTTGTAGAACTCATTTCAAAATCGCCCCTTGTCAGAAAGATAGCCAGGTGATAGTTGCCTAAAAAATAGGCAACTATGATGAAGCTTCATTGGGAAGGGATCTTCGCCTCGCTGGGTGAAGGTCTTCTGATTCTTGATCTTAAGGAACGGATTACGGCTATCAATCCGGCCTTGGAACGTCTGACGGGGCTCTCTTCAGACTCCTTTACAGGCAAGGGATTAGCAGATTTTTTTGGTCAAGACTCGGAATATACCCGAATGATTCGCCATGCCCTGCAAGAGCTCCGGACGACAACAGTTCGTGAACTGCATTGGCTCAGAAAGGATGGAAAAAAAACTGTTTTTGATCTCTCGATCTCGCCAAGATTGAATGAGGACGAGTCACAGGAGGGATGGATTATCGCATTTCGTGATATGACACGATTGCACCAGCTTCAGGAGGAGATCCGGAAAAATGATCGGCTCGCGATGCTCGGGACATTGGCGGCCGGACTTGCTCATGAGATCAAAAATCCATTGAGCGGGATTAAGGGGGCAGCACAACTTCTGAAGCGTGAAAATGCCGGATCCGGTTCTGTGGAATTTCTGGAGATTATCATCAAGGAGACGGAGCGGGTTGATCGTCTCGTCAATGACCTGTTGAGTCTCACCAAGCCAAGGTCAATGACCCTTCAACCGGTTAACTTGAACCAGCTGATTGATTCCGTAGTCCTCCTGGAACGGGAATCATTGGGGGCACGCTCGATTCAGGTCTCCAGGGAGTTTGATCCGAGTATGCCTCCGGTTCTTGGGGATGAGGGTGAGCTCTTCAAGGTCTTTTTGAATTTCATGAAAAATGCGGTGGAGGCGATCCCTAACGAGGAGGGTCATATTTGGCTTCGCTCCCGGATAGAAACCAATTTCAAGATCCGAGGCGAGGAGGAGAACAGGCCGACTCACGTGGTGGTTGCGGAGATTCAGGATAACGGTGAGGGAATTCAAAAAGAGAATCTAGACAAGATTTTTACTCCCCTTTTTACAACCAAGGAGAAGGGGTACGGTCTCGGTCTTCCGATCGCTCAAAGGATCATTCAGGAGCATGGGGGACAGATCCGGATTAACAGTGAGAGAGGCAAGGGGACACGTGTTCAGATTTATTTAAGGAGCTGTTTATGAAAAAGATACGGATCCTTGTGGTCGATGATGAGGAGAGTCTTCGTATCATCCTCAAAAACGCCCTGTCGCAGCGCGGATTTGAGGTTGATACCGCCAAGGATGGCAAGGAGGCGCTCTTCTGGGTGGGGCAGAACGATTATCATCTGGGCATTGTCGATATCCGGATGCCTGGGATGGATGGTTTCGAGCTGCTCAGAAAGATTCGCGGAGACTCCCATTCATTTCCCGTTATTTTGATTACCGCTCAAGACACGATGCAACAGGCGCTCGAGGCGATGAAACAGGGGGCGTTTGACTATCTCACAAAGCCGTTTAACATCGATGAGCTTGATGAACTCGTCACCCGTGCCCTGAAAGAGTCTTCCTTCGATGAGGGAGAGGGAAGGAGTGATGAGGCGGAGATTACCTTCCCGGCACAGGATTCTCTTGTTGGTTCCAGTCGCTCTCTGAGAGACATCTACAAGATGATTGGAAAACTCGCCTTGAGTGATGTGACCGTGTTGATTCAGGGGGAGTCAGGGACCGGTAAAGAACTGATTGCTCGTGCTATTCACAAGGAGAGTCCGCGGAGTCGACATCCTTTTCTCGCAGTGAACGTGGCGGCGATTCCCAAGGAACTTTTGGAGAGTGAATTGTTCGGTCATGTCAAGGGGGCGTTCACCGGCGCGACGGAGGAGCGGGTTGGCTACTTCGAAAAGGCGGGAGAGGGGGTCCTCTTTTTAGATGAGATTGGTGAGATGCCGCCCTCACTTCAGGTGAAACTTCTGCGTGTCCTTCAGGAGCGGGAAATTCAGAGGCTTGGTCGGAGCGATACCGTTCCGCTGCGGGCCAGGATCATTGCGGCGACTAATCAGAATCTGGAGCAACTCATTAAGGAAAAAAAATTCCGGGAGGATCTCTTTTATCGTTTGAATGTCGTTCCTCTTTATGTGTCTCCGTTGCGGGCAAGAGCGGAGGATGTTCCGCTTCTGGCCAACTATTTTGTCTCCAAATTCTGTCAGGAGCTCGCCTGCCCTTCCAAGAGAATCCTGCCCGATGTGATGAAGAGTCTTCAGGAGTATCCTTGGCCCGGGAACATTCGGGAACTTGAAAATGTTATTAAAAGGGCGATTGTCCTTTCTCCGGGCGCGACGATTATTTCCCGGATTGCTCTCCCGGAGCTGCCGGTCCAGAGGCCTCAGGCCGATTTGGAGGAGATTGCCATGGATGATATTATCCGCCGGAAGCTCCAGACATTCTTAAGCAAGTGGGAAGGGTATGAGGTAACAGATCTGTACGACGCAATTATCAAGAGGGTGGAAAAGCCGCTCATCGAGCTGATTCTTTCCAGAGCATCTGGAAATCAGGTGCGTGCGGCCCGGATGCTCGGGATCAACCGCAACACACTTTTTAAAAAAATGAAGGATCTAGGAATTAGGAACGAGGCATGACTGGCTCATTTCTCGCAAACCTTCTTTTTTCCTCGGCTGTTCTTTCGGTGGCGGTGGCCCTGGGCGGCATCCTCCCGATCTTTTTTCATGGAATTCGCAAGCATCTTCCGCTTTTTCTTTCCTGTTCGGCCGGTATCATGCTGGGGGCTACCCTGTTGCATCTGCTTCCCGAGGCGGTTCACCTGATCGGCCCCCGGGCCTCCTGGTGGCTCCTTCTGGGATTTCTTTTTTTGTATCTCTTCGAACGTTTTGTCACGGTCCATATTTGTGAGGCCTTGGACTGCGAAGTTCACACGATGGGGATTGCCGCTGTTGTCGGTATCTCCGCCCATGCCTTAACGGATGGTGTGGCGTTAGGTGCGGGATTGCTCCTCTCGAAGGTGGGATGGGTGGTCCTGATCACTATTTTCTTTCATAAACTTCCAGAGGCATTTGCCCTCACTTCCATCCTTCTTCATGAGACAAAAAGGCGTTTTCATATACTTCTGATGAACCTTGTTCTCATCCTCATGGTTCCTTTGGGAGGGTTTCTGCTTTATTATTTTATGAGGACGCCGCAGGCGCAATCGACAGGTGCCGCACTGGCTTTTTCCGCAGGGACGTTCCTGCATATCGCGATTTCCGACCTTCTGCCCGAGGTTCACAAATTTTCAGACCGTCGGTATGCCTTGCTCGCCAGTTTTTTTGCCGGTCTTGCGCTAATGTTTCTGCTTGGGAGCTTGATCCATCCGATGGGAAGCGAGGTTCACCCGTGAAACCGCGTGTCAGGGGGCTTTACGCCATCATCGATAACACCTCCATCCCTTCCTGGTCTCATCGGGATCTGGCCCGTCTTTATCTGGAAGGAGGTGCCCAATTCCTGCAACTTAGAATGAAAGAGAAGAGGGACTACCCCGATCGGGTGATCCAGGTGATTCGTGAAATCCTGCCTCTCAAGAAAGAGTATTCATTTTGCTTTATTTTAAACGATTATCTGGATCTCGCCCTTGAAATGAATCTTGATGGGTTTCATGGAGGGGCTGATGATCCGCAGCCTCCGGAATCACGTTGTCTGCTCCGAGATGAAAAAATCATCGGCACCTCTTCGCATTCGATCGAGGAGGCGTGTGCGGCAGAAAAGGCAGGGGCTGATTATGTTGCGTTTGGGGCAATTTTTCCCTCTCCCTCCAAGGGGCATTGTCACCCGGTTCAGGGGATTGAAAAGTTGAGAAAGGTTGTCGGTCGATTACAGGTTCCGGTTGTGGCGATCGGCGGAATCAACCGGGACAATGTGAAGGAGGTTCTGGAAACGGGGGTTTCCTCGATCGCGATGATTCAGGCCCTGACGGGGGCCACTGACGTTGTGAACGAGACGAAGTTTTACGCGGGTCTCTTTTCCTGAAAGGATGGTGTTTGGGTCAAAGGAGGGATCCAGACATTCCGCGGTGAAAACCCAGTTGAAGTTTGAGGACCTCGTCATGAGGTTATTTTCGGCTCTTTAACAGATTCGTTGCGGCGTTTTTTGGGGTTATAAGGAAGGTGTCTTAATATAGAAACAGTTCTTACCATCGGCGGCTCAGATCCATCGGCTGAGGCCGGCATTCAGGTCGATTTGCAGGTCTTTCACTCCCTCAAGGTGCGGGGCGTGTCAGCGGTAACGGCGATTACCGCCCAGAATGATGAGCGATTCTATTCGATGAACCCGATCCCATCGACGCTGCTTCGCGAACAGCTTCGTTCGGTCGTGACACGGTACCGTCCGTCCGTTGTGAAGATCGGGATGCTAGGGACGGAGGAGAACGTAATGGGGGTCTGTCGCTTTCTGGATTCTGAAGGGATCACTCAGGTGGTGCTGGATCCTGTTTTAAAATCGACGACGGGGGCCGTTCTTTTAGTCCCGAAGGGGATCGCCATTTTAAGGGAATTTCTGATTCCAAGGGCAACGGTGGTGACTCCGAATATCCCCGAGGTTGAGGTGCTGACCGGCCTGCCTGCTTCTAACGTGGATGAAATGAAAGAGGCCGCACTTCGCCTGCACCGTGCCTGTCGCGGGGTCAAGACGGTCCTCGTGAAGGGAGGACATTTAGAGAATGAGGCGACGGATGTCCTCTACGATGGCTCTGATTTCCACCTTTTTGTCTCGCGAACCCGGTTTGCCAAAAGGGTCCATGGAACGGGCTGTGTCTACTCAGCGGCGTTGGCCTCTTATTTGGCTCGCGGCGAGACGATTCCGGAAGCAACGCGACAGGCCAAACAGTACGTTACGGCCTGGATTCGAAAACATAATGAACCGGATGGAACGTAGCGGGTTAAACCTGCCTCTCCACATATTCCTGAAAGGAACGGGCCAGAAGAGTGGTAATCGTGCCCGGTACCTTTTTCCGGCATCCCTCAAATTTGTGGACCGGAAGAATTTTTTTGAGTGTGCTGGTGATGAATATCTCCTCCGCCTGTTTGAGATTTTTAATCATGAGCGATTTTTGCTGCACAGGGATTTTCAGTTTTTTGGCCAGCTCGAGAAGAACCTCTCGAGTAACACCCGGCAAGAGGCCCTCTTCGAGCGGGGGGGTCAGCAACTTTCCTTTGAGTACAATGAAAATATTGCTTCCGGCACATTCGGTCACACGGCCCTCGGCATTTAGCAGAACTCCCTCATCGGCCCTACGTCTCTGTATTTCACGTCGCCCCATGATTTTAGACAAAAAGTTGGTCGACTTGATTCCGGAGATCGACCGTGGATCGTTGCGTGAGGAGGTGACCAGAATGAGACGGGCCCCTCGCCGATAGAGTATCGATGGATACGGTACAAATGACTTTACAAAAATCACCAGATTGGTTCCCCCTCGGGAACGCTTTCGGACCCCCACATCCGTTTCGACGGTCGAAAGGCCAATCCGTATGAAAGCCTCGTTCAGGTGATTAGCCTTTAGAGTACGATAGACCGCTTTTTTGAGGCGATCTCGAGACAGAGGAGATTTTATACCCAACAATCGGGTCCCTCTGAAGAGCCGGTGGAGGTGTCGATCAAAAAACAGGACCTTCCCGCGATGGGCCAAGAGGACCTCAAAAAGCCCCTCGCCGTAGAGATAGGCGGCATCGAAGACCGATATTTTTGCCTCCTTCGCCGGGACTATTTGGCCATTGATATAAGCAAGATAACCCATTTTGCCTCTTGGTTGAGCCGATCCATTACCCAGTTTGGGAGAGTTTATCCACAACATTTGATTTCCGGGGTCGATAATTCCATTGAGTGGCAACATCAATTCTGTTCTTGTCGTGTGGATTTTTCCCGGTCCTTTTGGGGATTGGATTCATCTTTAAACCCAAACTGATGGTACGAATGGAAAAGGCGTATACAAGGCAGACTCAGAAGTTACAGAGGCGCCTTTTCAAGGCACATCGGGCGACCGGTCTGTTCTTTGTCCTGATAGGGACTGTTTTGACCTTGAGTCTCTTTCACCCGATTTGGATCTATCATTGTTTTTTGATTACAAGGGTTATTGCCGGAATGATCTTCCCCAGCTTTTTTGAAACGACGAATGCTGCCTCCGTCGTCCAAACCCACTGGATTTAGGGGCTCTTGAGTTTTGCCAGCAGAATCTCAAATCCTTCGTTTTTAAGGATGAAATTAAATCGTCCCCGATAGTTTCGGGAAAGCAGGGCCCCTGCGATCTCCAGGTCAAAGACCTTCCATTCTTTTCCCTGACGCACCAAAAAGAGCCTGACTTTCATCCGATCTTTTTTCAATTTTCCGTCGGCGACAACGACAGCCAGATCCTTGCTGTTTGTTTCAAGGATGTATTTTACCTTCGCGTCCTGGAAACTGCCCAAGCGCTTTGACTTATTTGTTATATTTTCAACAAACCGTTTCTGAAAAACGTGATGGAACTGTTCCTTCTGGCGTGGTGTCCACTGACTCCAATAATCAACCAACGCCTTTTGATAGAACGGCTCATAATAGAAGTGGTTACCGATCAGCCCGGCAACGCGCTGCTGTTTCTCTGTGGGGTTCGTTATCTGAGAAACGGCGACGAGCTCATTGAAGAACTGTTTGGCGACTTGAAGAGGGGGGGTGGCTGCCTCAAGCGAAGCGGAAAAAAGGAGGGCCAGGCAAAGGACCCGGCCCCCATATTTTTTGATAGGACTCACCTAGATCCCTTCAGAAAGTCTCATCCCGTTGACCTCGTCAAACAGATTCCGGATAAATTCCGGGGTCATGAGGTTGAGAAGCCGGAAAGAGCCGATTTCGCCATCAGAAATTCCGGTTGAGAATCGGTCGATCATTGTTGTGAAAAATGCCTCGACCAGATGAATCTCACCATCCTCCAGTACGAAAGGCTCGATACCGATGCTTTCCAGGGTTGGTGGTGAACTGAACAGGCTGGAGAGATCCACTGTGATGACCGGGAGCGTTCCCGGCAGTGTCACAACGCCCCCAAAGGAGTCCTGCGCCGCCTGGGCTATGCGAAGGATCTGGTCCAACCCTGCCTCCACAGCGGGAGAATCTTCAATGACCCCAAAGGCGGGTGCTGTTGGCATCGCCTCGAGCGCCTCAAGGATCAACTGGAGACTTGTCAGAAGTTGCTGTCGTGCCGTCGTAAATTCGGAGGAATCCCGGAGGCGGAAGAAGTTATTCATCTGATCCACGAGGGCCATGTTGGAGATCTCTTGATCTCCCTCTTCGTCAAAGAGGGAACCCAGATCGACATCAAACCGCCAACCGTTGAACAGGGAGAGGCCGAACTGCGTGCTGTATTGGCCCGCCGTGAGCAGGGTCAGATCGGTCCAGTTCACCGGAATACTCCGAGAAGAGTAGAAGAGCTGGCCGGGGACTGTGAATTCGAAATCGTTGCACAAACGGGCTGCCTCGAGGTGATCGATAACGGTATCCAGTTCACTGCGGATTCCGCGGAGTCCTTCCTGAAACTCTTCCGTGGTGTAACCGTTTTGTGCAAGGGCAAAGAGCTGACCGAGATTAAACTCCTCCGACGTGTCAGACCAGGGGAAACGTTCCCGGCCGGGTCGCTCCCCAACGCTGCCGTTCCGACGCCACTCGTTCATGTCCTCCAGCCAGCTTCCCGGTCCAAAAAAGTCATCGATTGTAAAACGTTCCTGTCCGAATCCATCCTGGATCCCAAGACCGGCCGGTGTCTCGGGAAGTAGCATCAGTTGAGTCAAGGCCAACCCAAAATGGGCCTCCGCAAGACGCGGACTTTCTGTAATGGCTTGCTCGAAGCTCTCCTTGGCATCACGAATAAGGCCTTGTGAGAGGTTCTCCATGCCCTGTTCGTAGGCCTCTTCCGCTGCCGTCGAAATGGTGTCGAAGAGGGAGAGGCAGACGCGTGGGCGATCCTCAATGAGCAGCGTGATCTGCCGGACCTCTCCATCTTCCTCCGTGAATTCAACCTGGGCCATCACTTCAACGTCATTTACTTCCACTGCAATACCGGTGATGGAGCTGTTTTCGTCCGTTGTTAAAACAATGTGGAGCTCGCTTCCGTCAGAGAAGAGAATCGTCATCTCAAAACGTTGGGCGTCAGCGACGGTTACCTCGGCCTCCAGGCTTAAAGAAGAGAGTGAAGCAGCCGATGAGATCCGCGAGAAGTTCCCTTTCACTTTTTCCACGTTGTCACCGCTTGCATTCACAAGGGTCGCCTCGGCCTCTCCGTTGGCGAGGATCTCAATGAGGTACCGCGTTCTGCCGTCCGGTGCGGTGATCTTCAACTTTCCGGGTTGGGGAGCCGGATTTCCAATAATAGTCCCCGCAGGATCATCTGGCTCGCTCGATTCGCTTTCAGCGCCTGACGGTTTGGTTGTCGGGTCGATTCTCTTGGAGGCGCAGGCGGTGACCAGCATCAGCATGGCGAGAAAAATCGGCGTTTTTTTGAACCACATTTAACTCTCCTCCTTGGTGAGTGGAAAGATATGGAAGTTGATTTGAACCACCTCAGCACGAGGGACGGTCTCTTCCTCCAGATAGCTGTCCAGTTCCCTTTTGAATTGTTGGACTCGTGATTTAATCTTCTGAAAACCGTCTTTGGAGACGGCGATCGTGAGGGACGAAAACTCTCTCTTGAGTGATGGGACTTCTGTAACCGCTTTCTTGGCGAGGTCACACATCTGCTGGTGAAAATTGATAAGGCTTAAACTTGTGACCTCATCGGGGGTTGTAAAGGTGGATGAGTTGCGTATGATTGTCCCATTTTCATCCCGCGCCAGAATCTTTAACTGTTCCAGATCGAGCAGGGCACGACGGATCTCAGTTAGACTGAGAGAAGGGGAGAGTTTCTTTGAGATCCATTCCGCTGTCCCGTCAAAATCTTTTAAGCGAACCAGCTCCATGATGGCGGCGTAATACCAGTGAGAGAGACAATCGTATTGAAGCGCTGTCAGTTCACGTGCCTTCCGGAAGGGGCGAAACTGGGAGAGCTCACGGAAATGGTGGTCCTTCTGATCATGGGATACGGATTGGTTCATCAGGACAAGGGTATTAAAGAACTTGAGTTCGACTCCCGAGAGCTTCAACCCCTTGGCCACTTTATAGATGCCGTCCTGGGCAAGGTTTCTCTTGCCATCGATGACCAACTTCAGCGTGGAGGAAGATTTAAAACCGGCCTTTCGGTTGAATTGTCGGTATGAGAACCTGCCATCCTTGCGGAGATTCTCGATCTGATCCCTCAAGAATTTTCTGTAGTCCAGGTAATCAAAAATATCGCTCATAGGTCCGCTCTTATGGTTAGTTATCGGTTACCGATCAAGCGGTGTTGCGGCCTAGGGCAGTATTTTTGTTTTCTTTAGAAAACAGACGAGTTGACAGACTTAATTATTAGACAAATAATATCAATAGGTTATATGGTATCCGGTACGGGAGAAATTATTTTAAGATTAAAAACCGACTATTTTCAGAAAACCGGCCGTTTTGTGGAGCGTCTCCTGGTACTCTGAGACCGGATCCGAATCGGCGACAATCCCACCCCCTCCCCAGAAATAGATCATCCCCCCTCCCTCACCTGCCTGCCTGACGGCAGGCTTACCCTCTTCCACGGGGGGGGAGGACAAAGAGGAGGGGAACTGTTTGTAGATCATTGTCCGGATGGCAATATTGAAGTGGGCTTGGGCCTCACTCAGAAAACCGATTGTACCGGTGTAGAGGTTGCGTGGCACGGTTTCCAGTTCATGGATGATCTGCATCGCCCGGATCTTGGGTGCACCGGTAATGGAACCACCGGGAAAAGTCGCCTCCAGCAGATCAAAAATATTTTTGTCACCTGCCAGTTTCCCCTCGATAGTTGAAATCAGGTGATGGACCTGGGCATAGCTCTCCACCTCAAGAAGGGAGGGGACCTTCACGCTCCCCCTTTCGCAGACCCGACCCAAATCATTTCGCAAGAGATCGGTGATCATCAAAAGCTCGGCCCGATCTTTTTTACTGCACCAAAGCTCTTCCTTGAGACACGCGTCCTCTTCAGGGCTCTTTCCACGGGGACGAGTCCCCTTGATCGGTCGTGTCATGACATGATGGTCACGAACGTTGAGGAAAGATTCCGGAGAGGCGGATAGAATTTGGACCTCCCCCAAATTGAGATAGGCGGAGTACGGGGCGGGGCTTATCTTCCTTAATTGATGATAGAGAGTAAAGGCGGATGAAGTTGTTGGAGAGGAAAACCGCTGTGAGAGGTTGACCTGATAGCAATCACCGGCCGTGATGTAGTTTTTGATCTTCTGGATCGTTTCGCAATAAGTCTCCGGTGTGAAGTTGCTGGAGACAGGTCCTTTTTTCAAATCCCCACCGCCCCCCTTTTGCAAAGGGGGGAGAGGGGGGATTTTGTTAAACCATTGTCTGCTTAATTCCGACGTCCCATACGCCCTCTTTTTCAGGTGATCATACAGATAAAACTCGTCATAAAAACAGAAGACCGCCTCGGGAATCAGATCGGCCTTTCTTTCGGGCACTTTCTTTGTAAAGAAGCGGTAGAATTCATAGCCTAGATAACCGATCCAGCCGCCCGTGAACGGAAAGGGAGAGTCCGACTGCGAATCGACCTTTGCTTGACGCCGAAAAACAGACCAAAGGTCTTCCGTTTGATCTGATCGCAGGATTTTTCTAGGTGACGAGGCGGCGATCGACCATCGGGCATTCTTCCCAGGTAGCGATGAGTCCAGAAAGAAGAAATAAGGCTCCTCCCAAAGCGGCCGAGGCAGCCTTTCGGGTGTCCAATAGGGATCCAGTTCATTAAGGTGGTTCATGTTTGAAGATAACAACCTTCTTTAAAGTGTGACGATTGATCAGGCAATGCTATTTTCACCCCGCCAGCTCATTGACCCCTCCGGACGAGAACTCGAGATCCAGCTGGAGACGCACGTTTATTCGAGAGAAGATTCGGCAAGGGTGTTGGAGGTGTTGAAGGACAAGGAGGTGATCGGCGTTGAGGGGGTTATCGGCCTTAGTACCCTTGAAAAACTGGGACTCAAGGCGATGTATTATGTATCGCTGCCGTTTTTTTCGCTCTTTGCACGAAGTTGGCATGGCTCTGAAAATCCGACACTGATTCAGACCGCCGTCTGCTCCGCGATCAAAAAAAGTGCAGAGCAGCCCAGGGACGTTGAGAAATTCCGACGGGAGGTCTGTAGCCCGCTTTTTGGCTCTAATCCGCCTGATCTTCCATCCCTCAAAAGAATTGAGGGGTTGGAATCTGAATTAAGCCCCCTGGAACATTCGGCGCTCGTATTTCTTGAGATGAGATTTTTACCCCTCTTTTTTGTCGATCTGGCGGCCGTTGCCCTTTTTGTTTTACGCCCAAGGCAGGTTATCACTTTTTTTGCACAGACGGTGAGGCAAAAGATCTGTTGGCTGCTTCGACGTCCTCCAACCGTTGTGACGCCGGTTCAATGGCCCCGTTTTTGGACTTTTGCGAAGCATAAGGTCGGCGATCCTTGTGCCACTGCCTTCAACCCGTTTGCCTGGCCCCGTTATTTTTGGGAGCGTGCGGGTCACTCCTTCTCTCCCATGGTGCGATCCACCTTTGATTACCTGGAGACCGGGCTCTTCTACTACGGGGTGTGGAATCAGATCATAACCTCGCGCAATCAGAAGATGGCGCGTGCCACCAATGAGATGGTTCTTAAAAACGGCTTTCAAAATAACATGATTGTGGTGGGAAGGCTCCATTCCGGAATCGCTGACGTTTTGGTAGAGCAGTATGGTTACCGGTATAAGAAGGTGGAATGACCTCCTACGCTCTCCTCTTTCTTTCCCTCTTGGTTCCTGCGGTTGTTGCAGCCGAGGGGGTCACCCTTCGCCCGATGATCACGGCCGAGTTCAAGGCAGACTATTCGGATCTTGTCCAGGGAGGGGAGGAGAGGCCCGTTTGGATCCCAGTGGCCTCCTATCTGATACAGCACCCCCAGAATCTGATCCTGTTTGATACCGGATTCGGTACGCGGATTGAGCAAGAGATTCGTGGATGGTGGTTGAATCGTCTTCTTCAACTGATCATGCCGTATCGATTTACCACGGAGGAGACGGCGGTCGAGGAGCTGAGGAAAAACGGGATTCCGCCCACGTCGATCAAAACGATTATCCTTTCCCATCTTCATTATGACCATACGGGCGGGCTCCGAGATTTTCCGAAGGCCCAGGTGATCCTCCCCCGGGCTGAGTGGGAGAGGGCCCAGGTGGGGCGATGGGGCGGGCGTCTCCAAGGAATCATGAAAGAGCATCTGGAGGGGGTTAATCTCTGGCCCCTCGATTACCAACCGGGGACCCGTTACGGCCCTTTTGAGGTGAGTTATGACCTCATGGGGGATGGTTCTGTTCTTCTGCTCTCAACACCAGGCCACACCCCGGGGCATCAATCTGTCCTGGTTAAACTTGGATCGGGACAACAGGTCTTGTTGACCGGTGATGCCGTCTGGGTGGAGGAGAATTACACGCGACCGTCTCCGAAGGGCTGGAAGGCACGCCTCATCGAAGAGGAGGATCAGGAGGCCTGGCGGACCACACTCCAGATCAGAAAGTTTCATGAGGAACATCCAGAGGTATTGATCATCCCGGGGCATGATCCGAAGATCCTTTATGCCCTCCCGGCGCAATTAAATTAAAACCCATTTTCCTGGAAACATTTGAGTTGTTTCTGCGAAGACCAAGGCGTGAGCGGTCCCTTCCCTACAATAGAGGTGAGAGAGGCACTGAGTGGGCTGGTGGACGTCTGGTATAGTCTCCCGGAAGCCCCGCTGCCGGCCGTCTCTTCAGTCGATCTCGAGGGAAGTCCGTTGCGGCCCTGCTTTATAAAACTCCCCTCTCCAACACGAGACCTTCTTCAGCCTGGAGAAGAACTGCCTAGAATCCTTTCAACGGAGAGCCTGAGGCACTGGATTGAGAGACAGGGGGAGATCTCAAGGGCATTGGAACGAATACTGAATCCACCGACTCTTCAGGTCAGGCTCCTGCTCGCATCCCCCGACCGATTTATCGCCGGTATGATGGCCCTTCGGGGGACGGCGATGGAATTAACGGAGGCCGACCTCACGCACTGTCTTGCCCTGATGCAACACGACAATACCCTTTATGGCAAAAGGTCGGAGAGGACACTCCAGGCCCTTCAGGCCTACCTCCTCACGCTGGATGACCCCCAAGGTCCATCGCCAAAGGTCGTTGCAACATTAAAGGATGAACTGAATAAACTTCTCGGGAGGGCTGACCGAAATCGAGGAGCAGCACATCTTGCACATTCACTCTTCCCAGCGAACCAAGGTGCGAGAATAGCTGTTTTTGTCCAGTTGGCCTCACTCGCCGCCGGGCTTGGGGTTTTTGCATTTTTTATGTCGGGTTCCCTCTTGTCCGAAGGAGATAAAAACAATGTCGGATGACGTTTACATATCAAAAACGGTAGTTCCTGTTGTTGCCGGGCATGTCGAGGCGATCTCTTTGATGCCCTCTCCTCGTGAACTTCTTACAGAAGGCCCGTATGCCTCTTCACAAAGATTGCGCCGCATTTATGGGAGGATGGCAAGCGCTTTAGGGTTGCTTCGGGAAGGGATCATTCCCAAGGAGCTTCTCGATCTTATTGAGAGTGAGGCGAGGGCGGTTGAAACGGCCCGGGAGGCGGTTGGGCGTTGTGCACTCCATGTTGATGATTTTGTGACCCCGTTCTCGCCGGCGAGCCGGGCAGGAGGAGGCCTTTTAGTTGTTCCAGAGGGTTCCTTATTTGCAACAGGCAACGGCGTTGGTGCTCTTCTCGAACAACTTGACCTGAGAGGTCAGTTGGCAAGATCCAAGATGCTTGGTGCGGCTAAGGCGGGTGATGTAGCAGCGGTACAGCGCTATTTTGACCCGGTCTGCCGCAGGCTGTTGGGAATCGTTCCTTTTGCTGCAGGGGCGGCAAGTTGTCTTCTGCTTGGTGTGTTGATCTGTGCGGAAATTAATCAGGCCCCTCAAATTTAATTTATGCTGCCTTGGGAAAAACCAGGAAGGGTATTGGAATTAGGGTCTGAACGGGCGAGTTTCGTTCAGACAATCGCCTCACTCCCGCCCCCTCCGCTTGTTGATCCGATCTCAAATCCCGATCTCTCAAGGTCGCTCCGTCCACTGCTTCTCGAAAACGGTCTCCCGAGTTGTCATTATCTCTCCCATTTTCGTACTGCGACAGACCTCTTCATGAGAGACCTGGAGGGTAGGGGAGAAGAGCTGGAGAGATTTTTCAGGGAGGCCGGTCCGGTTGTTGAGCGCATGAGACAACCGATTCAACCAGGCCTGTTTGGTCGTTTCATGCCATTTGTTGATCACGAGTTTCGCTCTATCTATCTCAGTTATGAGAGGGCTGCCGAGGCGTACCATCAATATACCCAACTGACCGACTCAGGTTTTATCTCGCCATGGCACGCGGCCAATATAAGAAGGAGGACGGTTGAGGAGCTTCAACAGGCGTTGGGTCGCGTCGCGCTCCATTTAGGTGTCAGGCGTTACGAGGCGACCCAGGCGTGTGGACGAGGTGAGTGGGGGGCTGTCTCTTCCTATATTGCGTCGTTTAGGGAGCTGTATGATCGTTGTGTGAGTCCGAAACAGGCAATCGTCACACTCGCAACCGTCGCTCTTCTGTTCGGTGGTTTGATCTCAACGAGTCAGTCGTAACGCTCGAAATGGATTTGAGATTCCTTAAATCCGATCTCGAGTGCTGTTTTCTGAACCTCTTTGACCATGCTGCCAAGACCGCAGATGTAGATCTGGCTCTCTCGTGGATCGGTCAGAAACTTTTTTAATTTCTCCTGAACATAACCGACCTCCCCGTTCCAATCCTTGGGACGCGAGACGGTCGGTACAAAGTGAAATCCCTTTTCTCTCTTTTCCAGCTCGCGCCATTCCTTTTCGTAGAGGATCTCCTCCTCATGACGGACCCCGAAGATAAGCCAGACCTTCCGCGCCTCCAAGACCTTTTTGTGATGGTAGAGTGAGAAAATCATACTCCGAAACGGGGCGATCCCGGTGCCGGTTGCCACAAAAACTGGTGAATAGTCGACCGGCTCCTTCATCAGAAACTTCCCGTACGGAAGGCTGACCAAAACCTTGTCCCCCTCCTTCTGTTGCCAGAGCCAGTTGGAGCCGGGGCCTCCCTCCACCCGCTTGATACAGAGATCTAGTGTCCCCCCCTCATGAGGACCGGAGGCGATGGAATACGCCCGCCGGAGGGGCTTCCCCGACTTGGGGTCAAGCCCGCAAATCTCCGGTATATGGATACTGCAAAATTGTCCCGGTTGAAAAAGGACTTGTTGCCCCTTTGGGAAGCGGAGTCGGAAGTGCTTGACCGTCGGGGTGAGATTGATGATCTGTTCCAGTGTTGTTGTGATCGGTTCGAGAGGCATAATTCACCCTTTATGCCCCTCTATTAATGTAAGAGAGGGGCAGGTGCAACTATGGATATCAAGAAGGGGTGAGTTATGAATCTCTCCGAAAAAATCAAACAGAAAGCCCACGAGCTGGGGTTTGATCTAGTTGGCATTACGCCGGTCAAACCGGTTCCTGATTTTGACTTCTTCCGCTGGTGGTTGGGCCAAGGTTTTGCGGGGATGATGAATTATCTGCATCGTGGATTGGAGAAGAGGGGAGATCCTGAAAAGATCCTGCCGGGAGCCCGGTCAATCATCTGTTGTGGGCTGAATTATGATTCGGGGCAAATTCGATCAATTTCGCCGGAGGGGGTGGTTCGCCGGAAGGGGGACCCCCACCGGACCGCACCCCTGCCTATGGCGGGGGGAGAACCGCTGGGGGATGACGGCGAGATAGGACCCGCTCCGGCGACAGGAGATTCAATGGCCTGGATCTCCTCCTACGCCTGGGGAGAGGATTACCATGAAGTGATCGGAGAAAAACTTGAGCAGTTGGAGATCTTCATCCAGCAAGAGATTGATTCGTCGGCAAAAACAAAATCGTATGTTGATACGGGACCGATTCTGGAGCGGAGTTATGCCGCTCGCGCCGGGCTTGGATGGATCGGCAAGAATACCTGCCTCATCAATAACGGTGTCGGCTCTTTTCTCTTTCTTGGAGAGGTCCTCACGACCATTCCTCTCCGCTATGATCAGCCGGCCTTGGATCAATGTGGGAGTTGCACCAAGTGTCTCGAGGTCTGCCCTACCAAGGCGCTTACGGAGCCTTATGTGATGGATGCCACAAAATGTATCTCATACCTTACGATCGAACACAAAGGGGAGTTCTCAGAAGAGCAGGGGCAGAGGGTTGGCAATCATCTCTATGGCTGCGATATCTGTCAGGAAGTCTGTCCCTATAATGAGAGAAATTCGAAGAGCTCCGTCCCCGAGTTTTACCCTAGAAAAGAGTTTGTTGCCCCTCACTTAAAAGAGATAGAGTCGATCCGGGAAGAAGAATTTCAAAAAATACGCCATGGGAGCGCCATGAAAAGAATCAAATGGAAACAATGGGTTAGAAACTTGAGAGCAATCCTAAAGAATCAGAGTTCAACGGATCGGAAATAAGGTCGAAACTTAGAGGGGCTGGTGATCGATAATTGTTCTGTCGTTTTTATTTGCAAAATTCTAAGGAGGTCTAAATCCTATGGGGAATCTAATTAAAGGTGAGTGCCCGCCGACGGTGGGTGATTTTAACGAGAAGTGTTATTACTGGCCCGAGGATCACGATAATTTCTTCAACGGCCCAAGAATGGGGGCCGATGTTTGTCCTGAGAGTAATGGAGAAGAAACTTGCACCAAGATTTTGAACGCCAAAGCACAAGGTGGGGGAAGTGGAAGTCAGGCCGGAAGTACCATTAGAGGCTGGAAAGAAGGTGAGTTCTCCAGTGGTCCTGTCGGTTTTGGCGTTGGTTATTACGGGGCCGACCAGGTTGTTGATGGTGAAACGTTGCGGAGGTGGAGCGGGATTGGTGCCAATGCCGCCTTCTCAGCAAGCCCTTTTATCTGGGGTATTGCCAACCTGACCCTCTCGGTTGATGGAAATCTGGGCTTTGGTGATGGGATCGAGGCGAATGGTGGGGTCGGGCCAGCCTTTAGTATTGGGCTCCCTGCTATTGTTCGTGGATGGGGGGCTTTTAAGGCAAGGGGCATTGCTGCATCGGGAACTGAAGAGAGGGAGGCAGCGGCTGGTTGGGGTTTGAATCCGGAGGCCGGTTTGAGCGTCTTCTTCCTCGATTTCCGTTGGGTCTTTCCGGCGGTTACGGGAGGTGAGACACGGCAGGGGAATAGCTTCTTTGCCGGTGTGAGTCTTGGACTTCCGTAGTCCTTAATTATAAAGATGAGATGTCAAAAGGCCGACCGGGTTTCCGGTCGGCCTTTTTTGTTGGGGGCTTGGCAAATGGCTTGAGGCGGGTTGACAGCCCTTGAGGCTATCCCTATAGTTAGGTCGTACGTACTAAAGGAGATATTATGAATCCACAGACAGAGTCATTTGATTTACCATCGGTTGGTTCCCAGAGGCCGATTTTGGACGTCACCGAAAGTGCCGCAAAGCGGGTCAGGACGTTCGCCGAGCAGAATAAGGAGGCGGCCGGGAAGCAGTTTCGTGTCTATATCCAGGGGGGTGGTTGCTCCGGCTTTGAGTATGGCTTCAAGTTTGATGATCAGCGCGATGATGATTTGACGCTCGAATTTCATGGAATCAAGGTCCTGCTTGACCCGGCCAGTCTTAATTATTTGAAAGGCTCCACGGTTGATTGGGTCGAGGATTTTCGTGGTTCGGGCTTCGTTGTTAGAAATCCCAATGCGACCGGGACCTGCGGGTGTGGCACCTCGTTTTCTGTTTGATATCCCCCAATAGTCTCTTGCATCACCAGGCACTATTCACTAAACATGTGAAAAGTTTCGTGCAGGGCAGGGCTCAGTCCTTCGACTTGCGTTGCTCGCTCAGGACTTTTCGGAGCGAGACTTCGTGGTCCACGGAATGCTGAGCGAGTCCGGAGGACGAGCCGAAGCATGGGGCTGTAGCTCAGTCCTTTGACTCGCGTTGCTCGCTCAGAACTTTTCGGAGCGAGACTTCGTGGTCCACGGAATGCTGAGCGAGTCCGGAGGACGAGCCGAAGCATGGGGCTGTAGCTCAGTTGGGAGAGCGCTACCTTCGCAAGGTAGAGGCCGCCGGTTCGATCCCGGCCAGCTCCACAGTGAATGAAAATCATCGCTCACGAAAACATCTTTATCCGAAGCCTGAGGCCGTCACGGGCCGAAGCGGATATCTGGTTCATCCACGGATTTGGGGAATCGGGTCTTTCGTTCAGGGAGGCGTTTGACTCGCCACTCGCCAAAAACTTCCGCCTTTTTGCCCCAGACTTTCCCGGCTTCGGCGTGAGCCCTTTTCAGTCGCGGCGAGGGAGCTTGAGAGGTTCAACAAGGCTTCTGGGGGAGTTGATCGATCAGTTTTCGAAGGGTCGTCCGATCCTCCTCGTGGCCCATTCCTTGGGGGGGATTGTTGGAACCTGGACCGTCCAAGAACGCCCCAAACAGGTTCGGGCCTATATCAGCATTGAAGGGAACCTCACCCGGTCCGACACGTTTTTCAGTGGTCTGGCCGCCAAGGCGAAATCAGCGGGGAAATTTTATCATTTCTTCAAGGGGCAGATCCTTGCCAAGGCCAAGGGACACGAGGAACTCGAGCGTTATTTTGCGAGTCTCCGTTTTGCCGATCCGCGAGCCCTTATTGCCTGGGGGCGTTCCGGAGTTGAGGCCACCGGGCTGGATAGATCGGGGGAGGAGTTCGCAGGACTTACGTGTCGAAAGATCTATTTCTGGGGAGAGGAGAGCATGGCTCATAGGTCCCGTGAATTCTTAAGGGACAAAGACATTGATCATCGTTGTTTCAAGAAATGTGGTCATTGGCCGATGATTGAAAAGCCCAAAGAATGTTACGAGGCTATCTCAGAATGGCTTGTCAGGCCTAGGAGCCTGTCGGAATAATGCTCCGGCTGCAGATTTCACTGGTCGCCGTCTGCCTTCGTCAGATTTCGCAAAAAGTCCTCGACGTAGCGCACCGGCTACGCCTGCGGGCTTTTTGCTTATCTTCCTTGTCACTTTCGTCGATTACTCCGACAGGCTCCTAGAGCGGCATGCCTTAAGAAGGAACGACAAAAGAAGGGTCAGTCCGAAACCAACAACAATCGTCGGTCCAGTTGGAAGATCCCATAAATAAGAAGCGGTAATACCGGCTAAGCTTGTGATCGTTCCCAGAATCCAGCCAAGGAAGATTCTCATCCTCAGGCTATCAAAAAAGAGAAAGCTGCAGAGGGCCGGTACAATCAGGAAGGAGAAGACCAGCAAGATCCCGCCGATTTGTACGGAACTCGTGATGACCAATCCAAAGGAGAGATAAAAAACCAGATCCCAGAACCACACCTTTAATCCTCTTTGTTCGGCCTCTTCCGGTTTGGTCGAAATCAAAATCAATTTTCCCCTCACCAAAAAATGGAAGATACCGAGGATCAGATAAATGACCGCCGTCTTGAGGATCTGTGCCCAGCTCACCCAGAGAATATTTCCTGCCAGGATATATTTCAGATGTTCCGACCCATGAGGGATTTTATCCGACAAGAGGATGGCGAGTGCGGAGCTCATGGCAAAAGAGACGCCGATAATCGCCTCCTGTGGTATCTTCTTGTCACGGAAATAGGCGAAGAAAAGAGCCCCCAGAAAGGTAAAGCCCAACGTGAAGAAATAGGCCGTTTGACTATCAGGCGGTAGTCCGATCAAAAAGGCGACTGTCATCCCCAGAGCGGCAATCTGGGCGAGCGCAATATCGACAAAGATAACCCCACGGCTGATGACGTGGATTCCAAGATAGGTATGGATACCCGTCAGGACGAGACAGGCGGCAAAGGCAGGGAGGAGAAATAGGAGGGCGTTCATAGCGCTCCCTTCATCTTTTCAATCAAGAATTGAAAAAGCCCTTCATAAGAGTCCACCCCCGAATCGCCACCGACCGAGGTAGGAAGAACCAGGAATTTGGAACCGGTCTTTTCCGAAAGTTCGCGTGCCGGTTTTGGATCATAATAATTTTCGGTGATGATGAGGGGGATCCTCTCCGTTTTAATGAGATCAATGAGATAAAGAATATGGGACGGTGTTGGGGGAATCCCCGGCTTCGGTTCGATCAAGCCCTCCACTTTCAGATCCGCCCAATCGACAAAATAGGAAAAACTCTTATGATGGGTGATGACGGTTCGTCCGCGGACGGATGCCAGCTCCTTTTCCCATTGAGTGATCCGTTTGGAGAAGGAAGATTCCCACGTTTTGAAGTTTTCAGCATAGGTGGTGGCATGGGTCGGATCAAGCCGACCCAGTCGGTCGGCGATATTTTTAGCAATGATCAGACCGTTTTTCGGGTTCATCCAATAGTGCGGGTTCCCCATGGGATGGACATCTCCCATCGATCGGTCGATCGGTCCGGTTGGGATTTCCAGAATCCTTAAGTGGTCGGAGGCAATCAGGTGGCCTGGTTGTCCCAATTGCATTTTGGGATTTCGGGATTGGGTGAGGAGCACCGGTAACCAGCCAATCTCCAACTCCAATCCAACCTCAATAAGAAGATCAGCCTGGTTCAAAAGGACGGTGTAACTCGGTTTTGGCTCCAGATAGTGTGGATCTTGATCTCCACGGGCCAGGCTCTTTACCTCAACCGCATCCCCTCCCACTTTTCGTACCAATTCGGCCAGGTCCGGGATTGTTGTCACGATCTTGAGTTTAGCGGAGGTGGTCAGAGGGAGGAGTAAAATTAAAGCTGTTAAAAATATTTTTTTCATAATTTCTCCTAAAATGCATGCGCTCCATGAGACCCCATGCTGAACTCCAACTGCAGGAAGGCGGCATGAACTCTGCGAGCGTTGCTCGTTTTATCATATTCATATTCGAGACGGATTCGGGAGAACTCGGTTGGATTGAACGTCACGGTTGGTGTGGCTCGCCATTCTTTGACGATCGTATCCTGAGGGAGTCCCATTTGGTCATAACGCATTCCGAGATGCCATCTTTTCAGGAATTGATAATCGACGTAGCTGTAAAGCCCACCCTCCTCGGTCAGTCTCCCTGCCCCTTGCCTCCAACGATAAATATATTCCGACTGCCACGTGACGCTTCGGTAAGAGGCCGGTTTCCATTTAAAGAGAAAATCCCCTCCAAAAAGTCGCGTCTGGTTCCCCAGGTCCGTATCGTTAAATCCCGAGGCTGCAGAGGTTCCTAGAAGGATTGTTGTATTTTTCGAGGTGTCAAACCCGGTTGAGACCCTCCCTTGGTAGACAAAATCTCCAGGCCTCCCGCCACCAAAGCTTGTCTCATTCTCTCCATTACTAAAGGTTCCTTGCAATTGCAGAAAGAAGGGGGTTGGCAGGAGATAGGAAATCTCCGCCCCCAGCTCGCTCAAATTCTCAGGCCCCAGAAGATATTTATTCACGAGTGGCAGATTGGCGAAATCCCATGTCTCCAGATGTTTCTGGTTCTGTCGGCCAAACGGGAGGAGAAATTTTCCTCCCCGGATTTGTAACCCTTTGATAAGCCCGAGTGTCGTGACATACCCCTCTTCAAGCTCCACGCCGACTTCCTGAAAGGAGAGAAACAGATCCCCCCTAAGATAAGGATCGATAACAGATTGGAAGGCGATCTCGATCTCCTGCAGCGTAAAGCCGGATCTTGCCGGATCATGCCCCGTTTCCCCGGCCGGTTCATCGGAGAAATAAGCTGCGGCAACCGTCCCAATCAGGCTGATATCGGGGAGCAGCTTCTGAGCTGATCTGGGAACCACCACGGGCTGTCCGTCAGATCTGCTTTCATAGGGATAAACGGGGGCAGGACCCAAGAGAACTCCCACACCCATAAAAATTAGCAACAACAAGAACCGTTTGTTCATGTTTGTACCCCCTCTTTTAAGAGCGGCTGTCTCTTTATTAGAACTCACTTAATTATAGAAAAGTCCAGTTTTTTCGCTTGCTAATGGTTTCAACGTTAATGCATTTTGACTCACCTGAAGGGTGTGTTGAAAAATAGACTTTTGGGGACTGTTCAAAAATGTCCAGCGGTTCGACAAGCTCACCGTCCTGAGCGAAGTCGAAGGAATGCAAGGCGCCCGCGAATAAGCAACCGGGGCGTACTTGGTGGTACGTGAGGATTGCGAGTGAGCGGGCAAGACTTCGGCTGAGCTCAGTCGAAGCCCGTAGCAGATGGCATTTTTCAACAGTCCCCTGAAAGAGGTGAGCAGTGAAGTCGGATATCGCTTTTATTCTTGTTCGACCCAAGTACCATGGCAATCTGGGCTCGGTAGCCAGGGCATTAAAAAATGTTGGTTTTACAACACTCCGATTGGTTCAACCGGAAGCGTCACTCAAGCACGATGAGGCCAAATGGATGGCGGTGGGTGCAGCCGATCTTCTGAAAAAGGTGAGGATCTATTCTTCTATCGAAGAGGCTGCGAAGGACCGCCAATTTTTGATCGGGACAACCTGTCGTGTCGGTCGGAAGCGGGGAGTCCCTTTTTTGCTCCCTGACATAGGTGAATTCCTGCCGACGGGGAAAAAAATCGGGATTCTCTTCGGGCCCGAAGACAAAGGTCTTTCCAATGATGAATTAATGCGTTGTCATCGGACGATGATGATCCCGACAAGGCCAAGATTCAGGTCTCTCAATCTGGCGCAGGCGGTGATGCTGGTCGCCTACGAAATTCAGCGCTCTCCAGGCAAGTCCAAAGCGGAGGTCCCGGAGTTTTTCGGCAAACGACCGGAGATCCTCGCTTCGGTCAACTTTATTGAGCAGATGTACGATCATTTTGAGACAATGTTACAAGAGATCGGATTTTTTCCCCATCAGAATCCGTCGGCCGTCATGAGAAAGCTTCGTCGGATTTTTGCGCGGACCGCACTGACGGTGCGCGAGGTGAGGATGATTCGGGGGATCTGTCATCAGGTTCTATGGCGAGCAAGACAAAAAGATAAGGCGGAGGTGGCCTAATGGTGCTGTCTGACCGAACAAAAGAGATTGAGGCCGTGATGCAGGAGCGTCTCCTTGTTTTGGATGGTGCCATGGGGACGATGCTGCAACAAAAGAATCTTACAGCCGCCGATTTTGGTGGGTCAGCTCTCGAGGGGTGCAATGAGAATCTCGTACTGACACGACCGGATGTCGTCCTCGAGATCCATAGAAAATATTTTCAGGCCGGTTCGGATATTGTTGAAACGAACACCTTTGGCGGAACTCCGTTGGTCCTGGCCGAGTATCGCCTCCAGGATCAGACATTTGAAATCAACAAGAAGGCGGCGGAGATTGCCCGCCAGGCGGCAAAGGAATTTTCAACCCCCAAGAAACCGCGATTTGTCGCAGGGTCCGTTGGACCGACGACGAAGGCGATCTCTGTCACCGGCGGCGTAACCTTTTCCGAACTCGTTCAACATTTTTTCCAGCAGGCGGTCGGCTTGCTGGAGGGGGGAGTCGACCTTTTCCTGATTGAGACCTGCCAGGATACCCGTAATATCAAGGCGGCGACGATCGGAATCCGTCAGGCGTTTGACAAACTAGGGATGACGCGACCACTCATCGTTTCCGGAACGGTTGAACCGATGGGGACAATGCTGGCCGGGCAGGCAGCCGAGGCGTTGGTCGTTTCCCTGCAACATCTGGATCTCCTTGCGATCGGTTTGAATTGCGCAACCGGTCCTGAGTTCATGACGGACCACATCCGGACGATTCACGAACTCTCGGAAACGGCAGTCTCCTGCTACCCGAATGCCGGTCTTCCGAATGAAGAGGGGAAATATCTCGAAACCCCCACATCGCTGGCGGCACAAATTGAGCGGTTTATTGACAAAGGGTGGCTCAATATCGTTGGCGGTTGTTGCGGAACGACGGAGAAACATATCGAGGCGATCGCCCAGATGGTGGAAGGGAAAAAACCACGCTATTTTCCAAGACGACTCAAGGGGCGCAGTTTTTATTCCGGCATTGAGATGGTCGAGGCAACTTCCGATAATCGCCCTCTGCTTGTTGGTGAACGGACCAATCTGATAGGTTCTCGCGCCTTCAAGGAGCTTGTCTACGGTGAAAAATGGGAGGAGGCGACCGACATCGCCCGGCGACAGGTCAAAAACGGGGCGCAGATCATTGATGTCTGTTTGCAAAGTACCGAGCGGGATGAACTCCCGGATATTGATCCTTTTTATGCCAAACTGATCCGGAAGATCAAAAGCCCGATCATGGTTGATACGACCGATCCGGCCTCGGTGGAGAAAGCACTGACTTATTGTCAGGGGAAGTCGATCATCAATTCGATTAACCTCGAGGACGGGGAGGAGAAGTTCAAAAAGATCTGCCCCATTATCAAAAAGTATGGGGCGGCGGTTGTCGTTGGATGCATCGATGAAGATCCGGTTCAATCGCAGGCGTTTACGCGTGAGCGAAAACTGGCTGTTGCCGAACGCTCCCGTCAATTACTCACCGAAAAATACGGGGTTCGGGAAGAGGATATCATCTTTGACCCGCTCGTCTTTCCGTGCGCTACGGGAGATGAAAATTATATTGGCGGAGCGGTGGAGACGATCGAGGGGGTTCGGCTGATCAAACAGAAATTTCCAAATTGCAAAACGATTCTGGGTGTCTCAAATGTCTCTTTTGGCCTCCCTCCGGCAGCGCGGGAGGTGATCAATGCCGTTTTTCTCTACCATGCGACCCAGGCGGGTCTTGATCTCGCGATTGTGAATGCGGAGAAGTTGGAGAGGTATGCGTCGATTGGGGCCGACGAGAGGGGACTGGCGGAGCGTTTGTTGTTTAATTGGCCCCCCCCTCTCCCCTTGGCGGGAGAGGGGTCGGGGGTGAGGGATTGGCGAGCCCAGAACCGTGAACGAAAAATCGCCATTAACAAAGCCAACATCGAATTAGTTACCGACTTTTATCGTTCTAAAAAAAAGGAGATCAAAAAGCCAAAGGGTGAACTCCCGCTTGATGAGCGGCTTGCGCGCTACATTATTGAGGGTTCAAAAGATGGTCTCATTGATGACTTAAACCTCAAACTCAAGGAGGGAGCCAAGCCACTCGGAGTTGTGAATGGACCCCTTATGAAGGGGATGGAGGAGGTCGGGCGCCTCTTCAATAAGAATGAGCTGATTGTTGCGGAGGTACTTCAGTCGGCCGAGGCGATGAAGGCAGCCGTTTCTCATCTTGAGCAGTTTATGGAGAAGGCTGATGTGACGACGCGTGGCAAGATCCTGCTGGCTACCGTGAAGGGGGATGTTCATGACATCGGGAAAAATCTGGTGGAGATCATCCTCAAGAACAACGGTTATGAGGTGATTAACTTAGGCATCAAGGTTCCTCCCGAAGAGCTGATCCGTGCCTACCATCAGTACCGGCCGGATATGATCGGACTCTCCGGTCTCCTTGTAAAATCGGCACAGCAGATGGTTGTAACGGCGGAGGACTTGAAGACGGCGGGTATTCAGATCCCTCTTTTGGTCGGTGGGGCTGCCCTGTCCGACAAATTTACCCGAACCAAGATTGCACCGAGTTACACACAGCTTGTGCTTTATGCCCGCGATGCGATGACCGGGCTCGATCTGGCGAATCGGCTCATGGATCCGAAAGAGAGGGTCAAGGTTGAAGAAGAGATTTGCAAAGGCGATGCCCGGTTTGTATCTACCGATGGGGCGCACCCCGTAGCACCCCTGCCCTCAGAATCGTCGGAAAGAAGCCAAAAGGTTTCCGTTGATCATTCGATTCCTCCAGTCCCTTATCTCGAGCGAAAAATTCGGGACGTCCCTCAACTGCCGGAGATCTGGAGCTACATCAATCCACAAATGCTCTACGTGCGCCATTTGGGATTTAAGAAGAATTTTGAGAAGGCCCTTGTCGAGCGGGATCCAAAGGCGCTGGAGCTGTTTGACAGGGTTGAAGAGGCGAAGGAAGAGGCGAAGAGATTCATGAAGATCCGGGCGGTCTGGCAGTTTTTTGAGGTGGAGTCGGCCGGTAATTTGATTCATCTCTTCGGCCCTGGCGGAAAACGGCCACTGCATACGTTTCGATTCAAACGTCAGCGAAAAGAGAATGGGATTTGCCTGGCGGATTATGTGTTGCAGCGGGTGGGCGGATTGCGAGATCAGATGGCCCTTTTTGTTGTGGGCGCGGGTGAGGGGGTTCGTGAAAAGGCGGAGCAGTTCAAGCAGCGAGGAGAATACCTCAAGTCCCATGCCGTTCAGGCGCTGGCGATCGAAACGGCGGAAGGGTGTGCCGAGTGGCTCCACCGGCGAATTCGTGAAGATTGGGGCTTCCCTGATCCGGCCGAAATGACGATGCAGGATCGATTTGTCTGCAAATATCGCGGAAAACGGTATAGCTTTGGATATCCCGCCTGTCCGGATCTGGAGGACCAGGCGGGGCTTTGGAAACTTCTCAAACCGGATGAGATCGGCATTCATCTGACGGAAGGGTACATGATGGACCCGGAGGCGTCGGTCTCAGCCATTGTCTTTCACCACCCGGATTGTCAGTATTTTAGCGTCCTTTAAGGGCAATAAATTCCTTAAGAACCGACGCCAAATTTTTTTGACACTTCCAGTGGGCCTTCGCCATTTGCGGAATTTTTAAAATGACTTTCCAGGTCAACTTCCCCTTTGCATCAATCGGCAGCTCCATCTCCACTGGGTCAAAAACAATCCTCAACGAGGCAAACGGGACATTCACCTTGTGACAGATTGAGGCGATTGCCGCGGTCTCCATATCGACGGCGATCGCGCCGCTCTCACCGGCCCGTTTTTTCTGCTCCTTTGTCGTGAGAGGGTCAAAAACCGTCAGTAAGGGGCCGCGATGGGAGGTGATTTTCTCTTTTTCAATAATTTGGGATATCTCCTTCACACCGACCTGATCGAGCGGGAACCGGTCTCCGGCCTCGCTTCTGATCTCCGTTGGCAGGATCAAATCACCGCTCTGTAACCCCTGTTGTACCCCCCCCGCGTAGCCAACAGAGAAAAGAAGACTTGGCTGAAAAAGTCCCAGGAGTTGTTTCGTCCCCTCATGGGCGTTTCCCATTCCGATTCCGGTTTTGCAGAGAAGGAGGGGTTTCCCATGAAAGAGGACTTTTTTGATTTCAGTCTGGTTGGAACGAACAGAGGACTGGATAACAGACTCTTTTAGAATCGCGTTTTGCTCTTGCTTGAGGGCAAAGATGAGGGCGAGCATTAGGCAATCTTCTTCAATTTCTCCTGCTGTGGAATTTCTTTTCCCAGATAAAGTGACTCTTCCTTGTCGCCAGAGAGTGTGATTTTTACCGTTTTGAGGAACCCCTCCCAGGAACCGAAGGTGTCATCGACGGCGCTTGCTTCATAACCACAGTGGACCATGCAATCGGCGCATTTTTCATAGTGACCGGTCCCGTACCTCTCCCACTCGGTTTCCTCCATCAACTCTTTAAATGTTTGCGCAGTGCCGCCGTCACTGATTAAATAACACGGTTTTTGCCAGCCAAAGACGTTGTAGGTTGGGTTCCCCCACGGCGTGCACTGATACTTCTCCTTCCCCTGCAGAAATCTAAGGAAAAGGGGAGATTGGTTGAACTGCCAGCCTTTCCTGGGTCTGTTCAAAATTTGGGAGAAGAGCTGGTAGGTCCTTTCTCTCTTCAGAAAATGTTCCTGATCCGGTGCCTTTTCATAGGAGTAGCCGGGAGAGATCATCATCCCCTCCACCCCCAACTCCGTCAGATAATCAAACATTGCCCGGATACGTTTGGGATCGGTCCCTTCAAAAAGAGTGGAGTTGGTTGTTACGCGAAAACCGCGACGCTTGGCCTCTTTAATGGCCCGTACGGCCACCTCAAAGATGCCTTCACGACAGACGGCATGGTCGTGTTCCTCTTTGAGTCCATCCATATGGATGCTGAACGTGAGATATTTGGACGGCTTGAAGAGATCAAATTTTCGTTCGAGCAGAATCGCATTTGTACAGAGGTAGACGTACTTCTTCCTCTTGATGAGTCCCTCAACAATCTCTCCAATCTGGGGATGGATAAGCGGTTCTCCACCGGGGATACTCACAACGGGGGCGCCACACTCATCGACCGCCTTGAAACATTGTTCAGGGCTTAAGCTTTTTTTCAAGATCTCGTCGGGGAATTGTATCTTGCCGCAACCGGCGCACTCCAGATTGCATCGAAAAAGAGGTTCCAGCATCAGGACGAGGGGGTAACGTTTCCTTCGATAGAGATACTTTTGGGTCAAAACATAACTGGCGACCTTGAGCGCCTGTGAAACGGGGATCGGCATTGAAGCCGCCCGATATCAGTCCCCTGTTTTTTTAGCAACCACTTCTACAAGTCGGACGAGCAAGGTGGCAACTTGAGCAAAATGTAAACAAATGCAATTTAACATGGGAGGTCAAAATGAGTGGAGTTACTTCTCGGATAGGTGGGGATGCTGCTGCAGCGATCGAACATCTCGTGGGTGTCTCTGGTGGACAAGAAAGAATGCTTCTTGTGAGCAGTGTAGGTGATACGAGCGGAAATGACCTGCTTCTTGCACTCAATGCGATTGCAGGGCCAAAACTACCCAGAAGACCAACACAACCACGATCGGGCGGTGTCGTGGCCTATCTGTTCACTTATCAAGGCCCAGGCTCTTCTGTGATGGAGTATGTACGAAGGGTTGCCTCTCAGGCCTTTAGGTTGGGGGACACAAGTCCTATGCGTTACCCTCAGGTTGCAAGACCGCCTGTTCCGGGTGCCCTTCCAAATTTTAGATATATAACTCCGGTTGTACTGGCCTCCCTCGCAATATTTTTTGGTGTTACATTTAAAGAGGCGCTTTCAACAACTTCATCTGCAGAGAAGGCGGCCTGATCTCATAGACAACTGTCATTCGATGTGCTTCACTGCCGGTCCGTGAAAACCGCGGCATCAGAATCTCTTTTCGAAAAAGCCAAGTTGTTGATCCCCGGTGGCGTCAATTCCCCCGTTCGGGCGTTCAAGGCGGTAGGGGGTTCGCCGCTTTTTATTCAAAAGGCAAAGGGGGCTTATCTTTGGGATGTCGATGGCAACAGGTATATTGACTACATCGGCTCCTGGGGACCGATAATCCTGGGGCATGCCGACACCTCCGTTGTTAAGGCGGTTAAAAGACAGCTGGAGAAAGGCTCCAGTTATGGGGCCCCAACCGAACTGGAGGTCCAACTGGCCGAAGAGGTCTGTCGTGCCTTTCCTTCTATTGAAAAGGTTCGTTTTGTCAGTTCGGGGACCGAGGCGGTGATGGGGGCGGTCCGGGCGGCTCGCGGTTATACCGGCCGTAAAAAGATCATTAAATTTGATGGGTGTTATCACGGCCATGCCGACCATCTCCTCGTGAAGGCGGGGTCGGGGGCGGCGACCTTGGGCCAGCCGGATTCCGCCGGTGTACCGGAGGAGTTTGTCTCTCATACGCTCATAGCTCGCTATAACGATCTTGCGAGTGTGGAGGCTCTTTTTCAAAAAATTCCCGGTCAGATCGCTGCCGTTTTGATTGAACCGATTGTCGGTAATATGGGCGTCATCCTCCCGCGCGGGAATTTTCTGTCTCGCTTGCGGGATCTCTGTCATCGGCAGAAGGCACTACTCATTTTTGACGAGGTGATGACCGGTTTTCGTGTCGCCTATGGCGGGGTTCAGGAGCTTTACGGTATTCAACCGGACCTCACCTGCCTTGGAAAAATTATTGGAGGTGGCTTTCCGGTTGGTGCCTACGGGGGTAAAAAAGAGATTATGTCGGTTATAGCGCCCGAGGGGCCGGTTTATCAGGCCGGCACACTTTCGGGAAATCCGGTGGCGATGGTTGCGGGCCTTGTCACACTCCAGATTTTGAAAAAAAAGAATCCTTATCCCGAACTGAACAAGCGAACACAAAAATTGACCCAAGGAATCGAGGAAGCGGCACGAACGTCAGCTGTTTCTGTGAAGCTCGGAAGGGCGGGGTCGATGTTTACACTTTTCTTTGCCGACAAGGAAATCATCGATGCCGATTCGGCACGTTCCTGTGATACGAAGCGGTTTGCCAATTTTTTTCAGGGGATGTTGAGAGAGGGTATTTATTGGCCGCCGGCACAGTTCGAAGCCGCGTTTCTGTCGGTCGAGCATTCAGAGAGAGATGTGGAGAGGACGATAGGGGCGGCAAAAAATGTATTGGCTGTCTTACATTAAGAGAGGGGAGAAAAAGACGTGGAGTTATGGAGAAAATAGGGTGAAAGAGCCGGGTAAAAAGGGGGACAGTTTTTTGATCGCCTGGGGCATCTATGGGGCGATTGGCTTCCAGCTCGCAGCGACTGTTGTTGGTGGCCTGCTCCTCGGAGGCTGGCTCGACAAGCGGTGGGGGATGACCCCATGGCTGACGCTCGTTGGGTTACTCATCGGTTCCACAGGAGGTTTTTACAATCTGATCCGGATGACCCGCTGGAATGAAAGGAGGAAGCAATCTCCATGAAATTCTTCTCAAGCCTTCTTTTAGGAGGTATCCTCTCCGGAATTAATCTCTATCTCCTCTCGCAAATTATCAAATACTTGAGTGGGTCGCTTCAAAAGAAAAAACTGGTTCTTCTGATCGTGGCGAAGTTCCTTGTTTTCTTTGGGATTATTGCCTTGATTCTCTGGAGGGGGCATGTTACGCCGCTCGCGTTTTTGGGAGGGTTCACAATACCCTTGATAGGTTATCTAGGGATGTCGTTGACCCACAAGTGACTTTATACTATCGCGCCGTTTGCCTTCTGCCACTGGCAGAAGTTTGCCGGCTTAATCTATGCATGACTTTACGTGGCTCGGCCTGATTTCCGATAAGATTGATCACAGCAATATCCATGTCTTTACCTCCGCCCTCGTGGTCTTTTTTATTCTCCTCCTTTCCTTTTTGGCCCATCGGAGGCTTAAGTATACAAAAGCCTGTCTTGTTCCTGAGGACAAGACGACGATTGCCAATATTTTTGAAGTCGCTGTGGAGAACATCTTGGGGCTGATGAAGGGTGTGATGGGAGCCGATGCCCCCAAATATTTTCCGCTCATCGGGGCCCTTTTTATTTACATCTTTCTCTGTAATCTGGTCTCGCTCATCCCCGGTTTTCTGCCGCCGACCGATAACATCAACACCAACCTTGCCTGTTCACTGACTGTTTTTGTCTACTACAACATCATGGGGATTCGTGCCCACGGATTGAAGGCCTATTTAAAGCATTTCATGGGGCCTATCCTCTGGTTGGGACCCCTTATGTTCGTGATTGAGATGATCGGTCATCTGGTCCGTCCCGTTTCTCTAGCACTCCGGCTCTTCGGCAACATTACCGGGGACCATCTGGTTTTGGGGATTTTTTCCGATTTAACGCCGATTTTAGTCCCGATTATTTTTCTGGCCTTGGGTCTCTTTGTTGCTTTTATCCAGGCGTTCGTCTTTTCGTTGCTGTCGACGATCTACATCGCATTGGCGACGGTCCACGAACATGAAGAAGGACACTAGGTAAAGGTGATTTTGTCTGCCATTTAAAGCAGACTGTCTAGCCATCTGATGAGACTGCAGGGACTTCAAAAGGGGAGGAGGTGAATACAAATGGAAAAATGGATGATTCGACTGGGAGGACTTGTCTCTTCCCTTTTGGTTTCTGCGGTCACTTTTGCAGAGGAGCATGGCGTTGAGGCGGTTGCCTCCTCGGGTGGTGTCGACAGCCCTTGGCTCAAGCCGATGCTGGCTATTGGTGCCGGTTTCGCAATTGCCCTCGCTGCCTTTGGTGGCGCTTTGGGACAGAGCCGTGCGGCCGTTGCCGCGCTGGAAGGGATTGCCCGCAATCCGGGTGCTGCCGGTAAGGTGCAAACCCCGATGATCATCGCACTCGCTCTTATCGAGTCGTTGGTCATCTACGCGCTGGTTATCGCCTTCCTGCTTCAAGGGAAGATATAGTCCCGCTGCGCCCGTAGTTCAGTGGATTAGAACGTCGGTCTACGAAACCGAAGGTCACAGGTTCGAATCCTGTCGGGCGCGTAAATTAAAGTGGTGACTCTTTAATTGAGGGGTCGTCCAACGGCAGGACACCTGGCTCTGACCCAGGGAATCATGGTTCGAATCCATGCCCCTCAGAAAAACGATCGGCCCCCTTTTGGGGGCCGTGTCGTTTCTACGGGTTGCGGGGATGAGAACCCAGAGCCGCAAGGCTCTTGGTTCTGACCGAAGGAAATCCCGTAGTCCTGAGCAGAGTCGAAGGACGGAGGGAGAATCCATGCCCCTCAGCATAACAGCACGCACCCCAACAGGGATGCTTGCTGTTATAGTTTTTTGGGCTTGCAGTTCGGTCTTTCATCAACTTTTACACAGAGATCGTTACACCACCGTGGGGACGGGTGATTAGTCAGCATGGATCACATCGGAACAGAATTTCAGGATGCCTGTGGGCAGATTTTTCAAGCGCTAATAAATTAAAGAGGGTTGGCAAGCTCCTCAACCAATGAGTTTGAATTTAGAAAAAATCCATTTTCGTAAACATCCCCCTTCTTTTGAATCGTCCAAAATGGAGATTTGACTTTGTCCCTATATAAGGGTACGCTATTTCCCAGTGAGCATCCCCGTCATTTATTATGAGACGGCTCGTGGCGATCAGCCGGTGAGGGATTATATTGAAGCCCTTTCTGACAAGGAGAGGGCAAAGGTGAAGGCGTTGATTGACCATCTCTCGGAAAGGGTGGTTTTAAACGAGCCTCATGCCCGGAAGATGGGAGGTTATCCGGGCCTTTTTGAACTGAGGCCGGGTGCTCATCGTGTTTTCTATTGTTACCATGAAGGCAAGGTAGTCTTGCTCCATGCCTTTCGGAAAAAATCGAACAAGACGCCTCAGAGGGAGATTGAGACGGCTTATAATCGCTTGAACGAATAAAGGAGGTTTGAACTATGAGAACCAGCGGCAACTTTCACAGAGATTTGGAGAAGGACCTCAAGAGTCCGAAGTTTGCGGTTCACTTCAAAAAGGAGAAGGAACGACTAAGACTGGCTGAACGGTTGCGGGGTGCCATGACTCGTTCCCATCTGTCCGTTAGGAAGGTGGCGTTCCTCATGGGGACCAGCAAGTCACAGGTGGAGAGGATCATCAGCGATCCCGAGGCCAATATCGGGCTGGACACCCTGATTAAGTTCGCGTCGGTCGTCGGACGGCGGGTCGAGATCAGCCTGAGGTGAGCCTCATGCGGCCATCTTCTCAACGATCTCGGCTAATTTCAAACCTTCTGTGAGGGTTTGTTCGTAACTGAATCCAGATGGCAGGGTTTTCCGGTGGGGGCGGATAAAAAGGGGTCCGTCAAGCTGAATTCTGTAAAACCTATTTAATAGGTTGATATTTCTATCCTCCTTTGATATCTTTTCTCCATGCTTGAGGTTCTTTTTGGGAATAAGGCGGCGGTGTCTATTCTCCTCTATTTGGAAGAGAACGGCGAGGGGTATGCTAATCAGATATCGCGCCATTGCAACATTCCTCTCAACATGGTTCAAAAGCAGCTCTCTCGTTTTGAACGGGGTGGTGTTCTGATTGCTCTCTATAGAGGAAGGTCCAAATTGTTCCGTTTGAATCAGAAATATCCATTTTATCCAGAGCTCAAGAGAATCCTGAAAAAAGGTGTTTCTTATCGAGCCTGGTTTCCGGATAAAGATCCTGCTGATGGAACTGATCTTTCGTACAAAGAGCGTCTCCAATTGACTCAGGATCTCAGTCGTCAAGCCGCTTTTCTTAACAGGCATCCTCCGGCGAGCCCTTTTGCTAAAAGTTTTGGGTCGTTTAAAAATTATGAAATCTGGAAAGAAAAACAAAAAAATCCACGCCTTTTCTAAGGAAACGGATTTGATTCGGGTTTGTCGTTTATTGAATAAAAGAGGCGCAAAATATTTGATCATCGGTGGCTTTGCCTTAAGTCTTCATGGTTTCATTAGGGCAACAAAAGATATTGATCTTCTGATCCCTCAGGATGTCACGAATACCCAAACTATTTTGGAGGCCCTCAAGGAAGGGTTAGTGTTTGGTATTGCTGCAGAGATGGATGCTGAGGAGGTGACCCACAAACCTATTACCATTATAGGGGACACTCCGAGGGTTGATCTGTTGACAGTTGCGAGCCGTGTCAAATATCAGGAGGCAAAAGGGGGGGCATTGGAAACCCGCGTTGATGGTGTTCGGATCCCCTATGTTGATCTAAAAACTCTTGTAAAGACGAAGCAGACGGGACGACTACAGGACAAGGCGGACATTGAACGCCTCAAGAAGATATTGAAAAAGATTTAATTGTGCGGCCAGGTCGTTAACCTCGGAACTTCACTTTTCAACATTAATCTCTGTCACCCCCGAGGGAAGCGGTTTTTGGGTGACGCGATATCGCCCCTGAAGGGCCTTCTGGAGGGAAGAGGTCAGGTTTTGGGGATCCTCTGAAGTATCAACTCCCAGCGTCAGAAGTTCGGGTGTCAGGGAGCGTGGCGAGACACGATAGACACCGGGTGTTTGATTGAGCAGATCGCGAATTTCCGAGTATTCGGGGTAGGATTTTATTTTGATCAGAACGACCTGGAGGCCGGTTGATGTGACAGGGATCGATTGGGCCTGGAGAGGCGTGACGGCTGCCAGGAGAAGGCTGAAGAGGAAGAGGATAGATCTTTTAGTCACGCAGAGTCCTGAAGGAGGCAATTCTTTCAATTTCAATAATCGCGGCATTTTTTCTGTCGGTGATCCGGATTGTACCGGAGCTGTTATCGATTTTCTGGAGCCTTCCCTGGTAGGCAATGCCAAAGGCGATCACCTCCACCCGATGCCCCAGGGCTTTTTTCAAAATACGAGGGGTTACTTCTAAAACGGCTTCTCCCATTGGTCTGTCTTCCGTAGTGGATGTCATTTTTTCTGTCAATCCTCACTACTTTTTTAGAAAAGTAGTGAATCCCTCCCAGTCCTCGGGGGGGGTCTTGATATAGGCTTGGCACCGCTCCAGGAAAATTTTGGAGGGACCATCCTTCGGGTTCAAGACAAGGCATTTTTCGAACAAGTGCTTCGCAGGAGCGAACTCTCCTTCGCGATATCTCTCCAGTCCTTCGGCAAAATGGGGCAGAAGTTCTTCCTGGGCATGATTTGGATCAACAAGAATCTCATAAATTTTTACAACCTCCTTCTTGCCCTTTACCTGAACGTCGTCAACCTCACGGAATGGAAAGGAGTCTTTGGTTTTCTCGTAGGTTGCCTGTGAAACAAGAATAGTGGTCCCGTAGTATTTATTCAGACCTTCCAGGCGTGAGGCGAGATTCACGCCGTCTCCGATGACGGTGTAGTCAAAACGTCTCTCGGATCCCATGTTGCCTACCGTTCCGAGGCAGGTGTTGAGCCCAATACCGATTTGGAGAGGCGGGATATGGAATTCCTTCTGCCATGTCTCGGAGTATTTTTTGACAAAGCGGCAAATATCAACGGCCGATCGGCAGGCGAGTTCGGGATGCCTCGGTTCCGGCAGCGGCACCCCAAAAACAGCCATCACGGCATCACCGATATACTTGTCCAGGAGACCTTTCTGATCCAGGATGATATCCGTGACCGGAGTGAGGTAGTTGTTGAGGAATTTTGATAGTACCTCCGGTGGGGTAGCCTCGACAATGCTGGTGAAGTCACGGATGTCGCTAAAAAAGATAGTTACTTCCTTTTTCTCGCCACCCAGGCGGATCTTGTCGGGATTTTTTGTGAGTTCCTGGATAACGTCAGGAGAAAGATAGTGCTGGAATGTTTCACTGATAAATTTCTTTTCTTTTTCCTCAGTCAAATAACGATAGAGTGTGGTTCCTCCGTAAACGAGAAACCCCGTAAAGAAAGGGTAGATATTCTGGAGAACCCACAGCTGTTTTAAGAAAAAGTAATGGAGCAGAATGGCTTGGGCCAGCGTGACGGCGAGGAAGAGGGCAAATCCCGGCATTGCCCTGAGGCGGATACCGCCAAATCCAAGAATAAGACCAACCAGGAGGATTATAAGGCGGGACAAGAGGGTGGTCCACGAGTCTCTTCGCAGGAGATCCCGCATCAGCAGGTTATCAATAATATTAGCCGCTACAACCACCGAGGGCATTGCTTGATCGATCGGTGTTGGTCTGGCATCTTCGAGTCCATCGGCTGTGGCACCGATCAAGACGATTTTTCCTTGAAAATCGGTTGATTCCGTTCCTGCAATAACATCCGAAAAACTCTCCCTTGGGAAAACGGCGAGAGGTCCCCTGAAGTGAGTCAAGAAATCCCCCTGCTCATCCAAGAAAAACTGATCCGAGAGAGGTTCCTGGTTTGATTTGCCTGCAGCGAGTGCCACCTGAAGTGGAAGGGATGGGAAAATACGTTCCCGATAGGAGATGACCATCGGTGTCTTACGCAGCGTTCCGTCAGAGTCACCTACAAGGTTGAAAAAGCCTTGGCGGTGCCCGCCCGGTAGATTTGAAAACATCGGAAGAGTATCAAGAACACCGCTTGCCAAGCGCAGTTTGGAGGGTCTTTTGAGCAGCGATATGGCAGAATTTTCCGTATTCCTGAAGTTTTCCTCCAGCTTCTCTTCGTGAAGCGCACTCTCTTCAAGCTTTTCTTTCTCGAGAAAGAGATAAAAACCCAAGTGGATATTCGGATATTGATGGAAGACTCGTGCGAGTGCTTCATCGTTCTCTCTTCCCTGAAGCCCCTGAGAGGGTGAGGCAAAAAAGAGATCGGCCGCAATGACTCTCGCACCTTTTTGGGCTATTTTTTTGAACGCCTCACCAAAGATCGCCCTTGGCCAGGGCCAGCGTCCAATCTTCTGGATGCTCTTTTCATCGATCGTGACGAGTACAACTTTTCCCGAACTTTGGATCGCCTTTCGCAGTTCAAAATGGATATCGTACAATTTTCCTTCAAGAACCTCGAAGAAGGTCGGACGGAGGTAGGAAAGGAGGAGGCTGATCAGGGTCAGTCCAGCGGCGAGAAGCAATCCTTTTTTCATAAGGTTAAGGTGGTACCTTCCGAAGCGGCGAAACAGGTGAGCTTTTGTTTGGATCTTCGGATCAACTGGATAGCCTCCCTCTCCTTTTTCTTGAGAAGGTGATCTGAATGGAGGGGGTCATGATGATACAGGGCCAGCTGTTTCACGTCGGCCTTCAGGGCGGTATGGACGGTATAGGAGGATGGGCTGTGTCCCCAACCTTGCTTTACCCGATATTCCTTTTCGAAGTACTGGGCATCCATGATCAGGAGGTCGGCGTTGTGGGCCCAACGTGAAAGCTCTTTGTCGCTGATTCCACAACGATTGTGACAGGAGCGCGAGGGAGATTCATGATCGCTGACATAAATGATTATTTTATGATCCGGTGTGACAATGCGGTATCCCAAGGCAAGGCCCGGATGGTTAAGCCAGCGGCTCTCAATCTGGTAGGGGCCAATTCTGAGTTTTTTCTCCTCAATCTCAATGACCCTCTTTTGGGCGGGCAGGATATGAAAGGGGAAAAGATTCTTGAGGGAGTGTCGCAGTCCGGGTGGTCCATAGATTCGGATCTTCCGGTTGATCTGGAGGATAGGCCCAAAAAAGGGGAGTCCGATAATATGATCCATGTGATTGTGACTGACAAGAACCGGAATTTCGCTTAAGCGTCCAAAATGGTTATCAGAATAGGTCAGCCCCAGCAAACGGATGCCCGACCCGCCGTCTAAGATGAGAGAATCTTCCCCATGACGAACCTCAACGCAGGAGGTATTTCCCCCATAGAGAACGGTGGCGGGTCCTGGTGACGGGATTGATCCGCGCGTTCCCCAAAACGTAACGGACGTGTTTCTCCCCCTCATACTTGAGGGGCCATTCTACTAGAATTATGTTTCTTTGACAAAGAATCTTCTTTAAGGCCTCTCCAAAGCAATCTTGGGATTGACAGGCGGCTTCGATAATTAATATAGCCACTTACCCAAGGAGAGGTGCTGTATGCTGTTTAACTTTGCAAATATATTGGCTTTTTTCGCTATTGGCTTGGGATTTGTCTTTGTTTCGTTGCTTCTCAGTCGTTTTTTAAGCCCCCGTGTTCCTTTCAGGGAGAAGCTTGCGACGTACGAATGTGGAGAGATCCCGACCGAGGGGGGGAGGATCAATTTCAACATCCGTTTTTATATTATTGCGCTGGTTTTTATTGTCTTTGATGTTGAGATTGCGTTTATGTTTCCGGTCGGAACCATCTTCAGGGAGTGGGTACAGCAGGGACGTGGGTTGGTTGCCTTTGTTGAGATTGCCCTCTTCATTTTGATCCTCCTTCTCGGGTTGGTGTATGTCTGGCGGAAGGGGGACTTTGAGTGGATGAAACAGGTTGTCACTGAAGATCGATCGCAAGGGATGGAGATTGTTCCCAAGGCGAGTCGCGTGCCTTAGGGTGAGGTGGGTGTAAGGTTATGTTTACTTTAAAAAACAAGATTCCGGAGAATGTCGTCACCGCGCAGGTTGATAATCTTCTTAATTGGGGCCGAAAGTCGTCTCTTTGGTACATGCTCTTTGGCCTTGCCTGTTGTGCGATTGAAATGATGCAGACGGGAGGACCTCGCACGGATCTCGATCGTTTTGGGGCGGTTCCACGCGGATCTCCGCGACAGTCCGACCTCATGATCGTCGCCGGAACGCTTACCTACAAAATGGCGCTTCGGACCAAGATTCTCTACGACCAGATGCCAGAACCGAAGTATGTAATCTCCATGGGGAGTTGTGCCAACTGTGGTGGCCTCTTTCAGCCGGCTTATTCTGTGGTCAAAGGGGTCGACAAGATTATTCCGGTTGATGTCTATATTCCCGGTTGTCCTCCACGCCCCGAGGCGCTGGCAGAGGGACTCTTAAAGATTCAGGAGAAGATGATGCGTGAGAAGTTTCTGTTACGGGACAAAAGGATCTCATCCGCCGCATAGGATTTTATCATGAACACCGAAGAGATTTATCAAAGGCTCGCCCCAAAGTACCCCGATGAGAAAATGGAGCTCACGGCTGGTGCGAAACTGCCGGTCACGGGCGTTCAGACAGGAGACCCTTTCATCGTCATACCGGTTAACAGGCTTCTCGATCTCATGCAGAGTTTGAAAAACGAGAAATTGTTTTCATTTGATTGTCTCTCCAGCTTGACCGCGGTTGATCGGCTCAAGGAGGGCCGCTTCGAGGTCGTTTATCATCTATTTTCCTATCAGCATCGACATCGGGTTACGCTCAAGGTCTATCTGCCACGTCAGGAGGATGCCCATCTTCCGACGGTGGAGGGGCTCTGGTCTTGTGCCAACTGGTTGGAAAGGGAGGTCTTTGATCTTTTCGGAATCCGTTTTGACTCTCACACCGACCTTCGAAGAATTATGCTGCCGGACGACTGGGTAGGGCATCCATTAAGAAAAGACTATAAGGAACAGGAAGATTACCATGGGATCAGCACAACGAGGCCACCCCTTATTTTATGAGTGAACTTCATACACAGGAAATGCTGTTAAACATGGGCCCGCAGCACCCCTCCACCCATGGAGTGATTCGATTTGTGGTCAAGACAGATGGTGAGGTGATGAGCACGGCCATTCCGGATGTTGGTTATTTGCACCGCTCCATTGAAAAGATCGCTGAAAAGGCAACCTATCATGGTTTTATGCCCTGGACCGACCGGGTTGATTATCTCGCTGCGATGAACTGCAACTATACCTATGCCCTGGCGGTTGAAAAACTTTCGGGTATCGAGACGAGTCGTCGGGCAGAATATCTTCGTGTTATCTCGATGGAGTTAAATCGTATCATTTCCCATCTCCTGGCGGTTGGGGCGCTCGGTATGGATGTTGGGGCCTATACGCCGTTTATCCACGGTCTGCGTGAAAGGGAGAAGGTCAATGATCTTATTGAAGAACTTTGCGGGCAGCGCTTGACCTATAACTATGCACGGGTCGGTGGGGTGATCTATGACATGCCGTCCGGATGGGCTGAAAAGGTATTGGCCTTTCTTGACCAGTTTGCACCGATGGTGGACGAGTTCAACCGTCTCCTCACCGATAACAAAATTCTGAAAAACCGATTGGGTGGGATTGGTGTTATCTCCAAGGAAGATGCGATCGCCTACAACCTGGTCGGCCCCAATTTGAGGGGCTCTGGCCTGAAATGGGATCTTCGAAAGGATTTGCCGTATTCTGTTTATCCGGAGTTTGAATTTGATGTCCCGGTTGGTACCGGTGAGGCGGGAACGTTGGGGGATTGTTTTGACCGCTACATGGTTCGCATTCGGGAGATGGGTGAATCGGTCAAGATCCTGCGGCAATGTTTTGAAAAGATTCCGTCCGAGGGGGAGCCGCAGGTGAAGGTGCCCAAAAAGATTCGTCCGCCGGCCGGGGAGATTTACGTCAGGACGGAGAGTACGCGGGGTGATTTGGGTTGTTATCTTGTGAGCGACGGGGGGGACAAGCCGTATCGCCTCAAATTCAGAGCGGGCTCCTTTAATGCGATGAGCATTGTGGAGAAGGTCAGTCGTGGGATGATGGTGGCTGATTTAATTGCGTTTATTGCAAGTCTCGATATTGTCGCACCGGAGATTGATAGGTAGTATCCCCTTCCCATCCCTCCCCTTAAGATTAAGGGGAGGGAGAGGGGGTGGGGATATGTTTTTATGCAACAACTGGCTGATAAATTGATTCAAATTATCCCCCATCCCGGATTTATTCCGGATGAGTATCTCTATGTCGGGATTCAATTGGCCTTTGCCCTTCTTGTTCTAATGCTCTTTGTCGCCCCGTTCGCCGGAATTGTCTCCTGGGTGGAGCGCCGCATTGCCGCGCGCATGATGGATCGAGTCGGTCCCAACCGTGTTGGCCCGCAGGGGTTTCTCCAATGGCTCGCGGATGGGATCAAATCGATCTTGAAAGAGGATATTGTGCCGACCGCCGCCGATCCGATTCTGTTTCGTTTAGGACCGTATCTGGTCTTTGTCGGGATGTTTATTGCGTTTGTTGTGGTTCCGTTCTCAAGCAAGTTGGTTATTGCTGATCTCAATGTCGGGATTTTTTACCTCGTTGCAGTCACCTCGCTTGTGACCGTTGGCATCCTCATGAGCGGTTGGGGTTCCAACAACAAGTATTCATTGCTTGGAGGGATGCGTTCTGCGGCCCAGATTGTTGCCTATGAGATTCCTGCCGGGTTGGCGATCCTTGTGATTGTCTTTCTCTCAGGCAGTCTTTCCATGCAGGGAATTATTGCGGCCCAAGGGGCCTATCCATGGCAATGGTTTCTCTTTGACAATCCTTTTACACTCGTAACCTTCTTTCTCCTTTTTATTGCGGCCTTGGCCGAGGGGAACCGGGCCCCGTTTGACATGCCGGAGGCCGAGAGCGAACTCATCTCCGGTTATTCGACTGAATACAGCGGTATGCGTTTTGTTTTCTTCTATTTTGAAGAGTGGGCCAACATCTATCTCATTGCCGCTGTCAGCACGACGCTCTTTCTTGGTGGATGGCAAATTCCACCGGCGGTGAGGGAGTGGGCAACGGCGATTCATGCACTCCTCCCCGATCTGTTGGAATTCGTAACCTTCTTCCTCAAGGCGGCGGTCCTGATTTTTGTGGTGATCTGGGTCCGGTGGACGCTGCCCCGTGTTCGCGTAGACCAGCTGATGATTCTTTGCTGGAAGTATCTTGTCCCTCTCGGGTTTGCCTGCGTGTTGGGGACGGGCCTCTGGATGTTGTTGTTCCCGACCGGTCTGCCGGTTGTTCGCTATCTCCTTGTCGGTGGGGCTGCGGTGACATTTGGTTATTTCTTTTATAGGGTTTGGTATCAGTTAAAGGCGGCAAGGGTGGAGATCCACCTTAATCCGTTTGTATAGCGCCCCCCCGACCCCCCTCTTAATGTAAGAGGGGGGAGTGGTAACAGTGATGTAAGTTTTGGGGGAGTTATGAGGAAATAGATGGAAGCAATGATCGGCTACTTTAAAAATATTACCGATTCCACCTCCACCATCTTTGAGGGGATGGCGATTACCTTCTCGCATCTTTTTCGGAGACCCGTGACGATTCAATATCCGGACAAAATTCCTCGTCCGCTGGTTGAAACACTGCCGGAGAGGTCGAGGGGCTTCCTCAAGGTCGATATGGAGATCTGTACGGCCTGTCTGGCCTGCATGACGGATTGTCCGATCGACTGTATCAAGATTGTGACGGAGAAGGAGGCCGGATCAAAAGAGAGATTGCTCACACAGTTTGATATCGATCTGGGCAAGTGCATGTATTGCGGTCTTTGTACGGAGCCTTGTCCTACAGGGGCGATTCATTTCACGCGTCAGTTTGAAAGAGCAACCGAAAATTTGTCGGATCTTGTTTTTAAATTTGTGCCTGAGGGGCAGAGGATTGTCCCGTACAAGGCCCCGACGAAGGAGAAGGAAGATGCCACCGCTGCCTGAAATAAAGAGCCTTCTCTTTCTGGGGCTCGCTTCTTTTACGCTTGTCTCTGCCTGTGTCGTCACTTTTTCACGAAATATCGTTTACTCCGGCTTCTCTTTATTGGGGACCTTTGCAGGAGCGGCGGGTCTCTTTGTTCTGCTCTCCTCCGATTTTGTGGCGGTAACCCAGGTTCTGATCTACGTCGGCGGTATCCTCGTCCTTGTCCTGTTTGCGATCATGCTGACAGAAAAGGTTGGCGTCATCAGGCTCACCAATGTCTCCGCCAATTACAAGGTGGCGGTCCCTCTGGTTGGACTCTTTCTCGTGATGCTGCTTTCGCTTCTAAAGAAAGGGGAGTGGGTTCTGATGAGTCAGGAAAGTTATCAATCGATGGTCAAGCCGATCGGCGAGGCGTTGCTCACCAAGTATCTATTGCCGTTTGAGGTCGTTTCGATTGCGTTGTTGGGGGCGTTGGTAGGGGCCGTGGTGATTGTGAAGAGGGCGGTGAAATGAGTCCCCTCACCCCAATAGCTCTCTCCCTTCGACGGGAGAGAGGAGTTGGATTCGATAGTGTCGTTACGAGAGAGGGTGGAGAAAATTGATGGTTACATTACAATCTTACCTGATAGTCACATCGATTCTCTTCTGCTTAGGTCTCTACAATGTCATCACGCGAAAAAATGCGGTTGGAATCCTCATGGGGGTAGAGCTGATTTTGAACGCCGCCTCCCTCAATATGGTTGCCTTCTCCCATTTCAACGGCAACGATGTCGCCGGGAATATCTTTTCGCTCTTTATCATCGTTCTTGCTGCGGCCGAGGCGGCCGTTGCGCTCGCCATTGTCGTTTCGATCTATCGCCAGTTCCATACGATTGATGCGGAAGAGGCGACAACACTGAAAGGTTAGCCTTCAATGAGTGCCATTGATTCTGTCCAACTCTATACCTCTACAGGGCTCGGTTTTAGGCGCGATGGGGATGTCGCCCATCGTCCCTCCATGGGGGCGGGGGTTTCGTTTACTTTGCTGGAAGATCGGTTGGCGATTCCGGTGAATATCCATGCGGATCGTCTCCGACTTGGCACAGGTGGAATCGGGGGTGGTATTTGGGGATTGGGAGGGGACCTCTCCGGAAGGATCTATTTGGGCAAGGCAAAATACCTGGGGACGATGAGCCTCGACCTTGGTCTCAAGGTTGATAATCTGATTGGAGAGGGGCAAACTGCCGTTGGTTTGACCCCTTTTGGCCGCATCGGTTTTCATAGGGACAAGGTGAATCTTGAAGGAGGGGTGTTGGCCTACAGCGGTCGTGAAGATATGAAGGCCGGACGCGGTTTTATCATGATCAATGTAAATGCCTTGGCACTGGGTCAGGCGATTCTCAGAGAACCTCGTTAATTATTGGAAAAAGCAATCTCCTTGACCTGGGGGATCTGTTTTTGTAGCGTGCCGTTCCTAAAATTCCTTTTATGTTTGCACAAGTTAGTCAATGGGTGGTGTGGGTCCCTTTTCTCCCGCTGATCGGGGCGATGATCAACGGGGCTTATAGTTTTTCGGGGGCCAAATTGGTTCGTCCGATCGTTCATTGGATCGCCTGTGGATCGATCGGGCTCTCTTTTCTGATTTCGGCCGGAACCTTTCTTCATTTTAGCACCTTGCCGGTTGAGTCACGCGAGGTGACCGTGACCCTCTTCAACTGGATCCTTTTTGATAATCTGTGGGCCGATGTCGCCCTTCTCATTGACCCCCTGACCCTGGTCATGATGCTCGTTGTGTCGGGCGTTGGGACGATTATTCATGTCTATTCGGTTGGCTACATGGCGCATGATCACAGCTATGCCCGCTACTTCAGCTATCTAAACCTTTTCTGCTTTGCGATGCTGTTGCTTGTGATGGGGGCCAACTTTTTCATGCTCTTTGTCGGTTGGGAAGGGGTTGGCCTCTGCTCCTACCTCCTGATTGGCTTCTGGTTTACGGACAAGGAGAAGGCGGTCGCTGGCATGAAGGCGTTTATTGTGAACCGCATTGGTGATTTTGGTTTTCTGATCGGTCTGCTCATTCTCTTTTGGGCCCTGCATGCCGTCGGATATCCGACGGTCTCTTTTTCGGAACTTAAGGAGGCTGCCCCGCTGCTTAAGGATCAAACGTTGTGGGGCTTACCGGTGGTGACACTCGTCTGCCTCTTTTTCTTTGTCGGGGCGACGGGCAAATCGGCCCAGATTCCTCTTTATGTCTGGTTGCCTGACGCGATGGCGGGCCCAACGCCGGTCTCGGCCCTTATTCATGCTGCTACGATGGTGACGGCTGGTGTTTACATGATTGGGCGGCTCAATTTTCTCTACTCGATGTCACCCGAGGCATTGACTATCGTGGCGGTTATCGGTTTTCTTACGGCTGCGTTTGCTGCTGTGATTGCCTTTGCCCAGAATGATATCAAGAAGGTCTTGGCCTATTCAACAATCAGCCAGCTCGGTTTCATGTTTGGGGCGATGGGCGTTGGGGCCTATGTTGCAGGCATCTTTCACCTCGTGACCCATGCCTTCTTCAAGGCCTGTCTCTTCCTGGGGTCAGGGTCAGTCATCCATGCCTGCAGTGGTGAACAGGATATGCGCAAAATGGGGGATCTCAAAAAGTGGATGCCGATCACCTTTGCTACGTTTTTTACGGCAACGCTTGCGATTGCCGGCATCTTTCCACTCGCCGGATTTTTTTCCAAGGATGAGATCCTCTGGCACACCTTCAATCAGAAGCCACTTCTCTGGGTGGTCGGGGTCCTGGCCGCGATTGGTACCGCCATTTATATGTTCCGCCTTGTTGCCATGACCTTTTACGGCAAACTGCGACTCGAGGGGGATGCGCGCCACCACCTTCATGAGTCTCCTTATTCGATGACGGTTCCGTTGATCCTGCTTGCGCTCCTCTCCGTGGTTGGAGGTTTTTTGGGATTTCCGAATGTCTTGGGGCATCTCTTTGGTTTTCATGAGACCAACCACTTTGGCCGGTGGCTTGCCCCGGTCCTGGCGGTGCATCAGACGGAAGAATCACTGCTCCCTCACTCGGTGGAGTACGGTTTAATGATCTTCTCATTTCTGATTGCAGCGGTTGGTTGCTATGTCGGGTATACTTTATATACCCGGAGACAGGATATCCCGCAAAAAGTGGTCGGCCGATTTCCTGTTCTTTATCGAACGGTTTTGAACAAGTTTTATGTTGACGAGGTTTATGAGGTTGTTTTTGTGAAGGGGTTGCTCAGGCTTAACAGCGCCTTGGCAAGCTTTGATCTCAAGGTGATCGACGGCCTCGTAAATCTCTCGGCCCTGTTGACCCGGATCACCTCGCGCATTTCCGGATTCTTCGACAAGATTTTTGTCGACGGCCTCGTGAATCTCGTGGCGAATAGCACACTCTGGAGCTCCGCCATCCATCGGATCCAGACAGGGAGGATTCAAAGTTATTTATACTATGCGTTGGGTGGCGTTGTCGTGATGCTGTTGTACCGAATTTTGTAAAACAAGGAGAGATTATGTTCCCTTATTTGTCTTTTATGACCTTCTTCCCCCTTGTCGGGGCGGTTATCATTCCATTCCTTCCCCGAGGTAAAGATTCCTGGATTAAATGGCTTGCCTTGCTCACCACGATCCCTCCACTCGTTGCCGCCTTTAAACTCTTTCTGATTTTTGATCGTAGCCAGGCCGGATTTCAGCTCATTGAGGGGCCGTTTGACTGGATACCGGCATTTCATATCCAGTACTATATGGGGATTGACGGGGTCTCGGTCTCGATGGTCCTCCTCACCGCCCTGATCTCCTTTATCTGTATCCTCGCCTCCTGGGGAATCGACAAGCATCTCAAGGGGTATTTCTCTCTCTTCCTGTTGCTTGATGCGGGCATGATGGGGGTCTTTTGTGCACTCGACTTTTTCCTCTTCTACGTCTTCTGGGAAGTAATGCTGCTCCCGATGTATTTCCTGATCGGGATCTGGGGAGGGCCGCGTCGCGAGTATGCCGCGATCAAGTTCTTCCTCTACACGTTACTCGGTTCCGTCCTCATGCTTCTTGTGATGCTCGCGTTCTACTTCTTTAGTGATGGAAACACCTTCAATCTCGTGACACTCGCAAACCAGCAGGTCCATCTGGGTCCGCTGACGTCGATCAACTTCCGGCATCTCTGCTGGATGGCGCTTTTCATCTGTTTTGCGATCAAGGTGCCGATTGTCCCATTCCACACCTGGTTGCCGGATGCCCATGTGGAGGCCCCAACGGCGATCTCCGTTATCCTGGCCGGTATCCTCCTCAAAATGGGGACATACGGCATCCTTCGTATTTGCTATCCGATTTTGCCTGATGCAACCGCCTATTTTGGAGAGATGATGGCGGTGATCGGCATGATCAATATTGTTTATGGGGCGTTGTGTGCGATGGCGCAGACTGACTTCAAGAAGTTGATTGCCTACTCTTCGGTGAGTCACATGGGTTTCTGTCTGTTGGGGATGGCCTCCTTTACGCCCGAAGGGATCAATGGGGCGGTTCTCCAGATGTTTAACCATGGGACGATTACGGCGATGCTCTTCTTGATTGTCGGGGTTGTTTATGACCGTGCGCATCATCGTGAGCTGGCCGGCTTCGGTGGACTGGCCAAGTCGATGCCTCGTTATTCTGTGATGACGGCCCTCGCCTTTTTTGCTGCGTTGGGCCTGCCAGGGCTCTCCGGTTTTGTGAGCGAGATCCTCTGTTTTCTGGGTGGCTTCAAGACATTCCGTCTCTATACGATTATCTCGGCAACCGGTATCGTGTTGACCGCGGGCTACATGCTCTGGACCTACCAGAGAGTTTTTCTGGGGAACTTGAATGAAAAATACGCCAAGATGCCGGAGATTAACGGGCGGGAGATGCTTACACTCGTTCCGCTGGCGGTGATCGTTGTCGTTGTGGGGATTTACCCCCGCTTCATTCTTGATTTACAAAACATGTCGCTTTCAGCCTTAAGCAGCTTACATGTGGCGGGACTCTAATCCGATGCGAGCCGATTTGACCTATTTTTGGCCTGTTTCTATCCTGATCGGGACGATCGTCCTCCTCTTCTTGATTGACTTCTTTTTGGGAGAGAGAAGAAAGTCGCTTTATCCTTTTGTTGCGGCGTCTGGTGCCGTCGGGATGGCGATGGCCAACGCCCATATGACGAATCTCCCAAGTGTCCGTTTCTTCTCCAATATGATCGTCTTTGATGGCATGGGGCATTTTTTCAATTACCTGTTCGCCGGTGCCTTGCTACTCGCGATCCTTTTTTCAACGAAATCGGAAGAGGTGGAGTGGACCGATGAGCCGAGCTACTACACGCTGCTGGTTGCCCTAACACTTGGGATGATGCTTCTTGCCGTTTCCAACCACCTCCTCATGATCTACCTGTCGCTGGAACTCGTGAGTGTCCTCTCGTATGTCCTGACGGGCTATGTCCGGGGATCGCGTCGCTCCTCGGAGGCCGCCCTTAAGTATGTGATTTATGGTGGGGTGGCGTCTGGGATCATGGCTTATGGGATGTCGCTTCTTTATGGATTGACCGGTTCCATGGAGTTGCCCGTTATTGCCGATTACCTTCAGACCCATGCGGTGAACCGTTCGGTCCTTTTTTTGTCGGTGTTGCTCATGATGGCGGGATTTGGATACAAGATTGCCGCCTTTCCGTTCCAGATGTGGTGTCCCGATGTCTATGAAGGGGCACCGACCCCTTTTACGGCCTTCCTCTCCGTTGGCCCCAAGGCGGCCGGGTTCGCAATTCTTATCCGTTTCTTCTTAACAGCGATGGGGACAAGAGGAGAGGCCGGTTTTATTGACCCCAAATTTTCAGGATGGCCGGAGTTAATGATCATTCTCTCGGTTGCAACGATGACGCTTGGAAACCTGGCGGCCTTGGTCCAGACGAATATGAAGCGACTTCTTGCCTACTCGTCCATTGCCCATGCCGGTTATATGCTTATGGGGTTTGCGGCCCTTAATGATGATGCGGTGCGTGCGATACTTTTTTACCTTGTTGTTTATCTTCTCATGAATTTGGGTGCCTTTTTGGTGGTGATTGTTGTTGCCAACCAGCTCCGGGTGGAGGACTTGCAGGGGTATGCGGGTTTAAGCCGTCGTGGAGGATTGGGAGCCGCTCTTTCAATCGCCATGGCGATTTTTCTCTTTTCGCTAACCGGCATTCCCCCTTTTGCCGGTTTTATCGGCAAGTTTTATCTCTTTGGTGCCGTGATTCGTTCCGGACTTTATGGATTGGCGATCATCGGTGTCTTGAATAGTGTTGTCTCACTCTACTATTATGTCAGGGTCGTGAAGCTCATGTTTTTTGATGAGGCGTTGGACTCCCGCCCCTTTCCGATGCCTGTTCTTCGCCACGGTGTGGCCCTTGCCGGACTTGCCTTTTTGACACTTTACCTTGGGCTTTTTTGGAATGGGTTAGCCAACCTCTCGGCCCGATCGGCCACTCTGCTATTTTAAATGAATCCCTATTTTTCACTCCTCCTCCTCTTTGCCTTTGCGTTACTCATTGGAGGCGGTTTTATCCTCCTCTCCCAGGCGCTTGGGCCTCGAAAGAGGAAGGCGACCAAGGAACTCCCTTATGAATGCGGTGTTGACCCGATTGATGAGCCGCGCCGTCGTTTCTCCGTAAAATTTTATCTCGTGGCGATGCTCTTCATCGTTTTTGATGTTGAGGTTGTTTTTCTTTATCCGTGGGCGGTGCTCTACAAGGAGTTCATCCGCTCCGGTTTGGGGATGTTCGTTTTTGTCGAAATGGCCCTTTTTCTGGGAATCCTCGTCGCTGGCCTCCTCTATATCTATGGCCGCCGGGCGCTGGAGTGGGAATAGCAACAATCTGGAATTACAGCCGATAACCATCACATGAGCATCGGCTCTATTTGTTCCTCCTTTATTGACCGGATCTCCGGGGCAGGGGAGTTAGGTCCGCTTATTGAGCACCTGGAAGAGACAGAGCTGGAGATTCGTCGACTGGCGGAAAGACTGGAAAATTTTAACGACGCGTTCGGTGAGGCGGCAGAAACAAGGTCCCGATTCCTTTATGATGGCGGGGAGCTGCTTTCTTCAGCGTTGCCTAAGGCAGAGGGGAGAAGTTGGAGATACGCCTGGTGGCTTTCCGATGCCTGCAATCGCCTTTCAGGCAGATTTACACGGGCCGAGCAGATGCTATTGGACCTGAGACAATATCAGCATCTCCCTCTCTTTGCGAAGATACAGGCGAGGGTCTGTCGACCCGATTTCGACCAATTTTTCTTGAGAGGGTGTGCGAGATTCATCGGCAAGACCCCTGATGCTGACAGCAGGGCCTTTAGGAGGTTTAGTTCACCGCTATCTCGTCGCGCGTATCGGATTTTTAGCGGAGTTACGATCGACGAGATTGCTTATCGACTTGATGTCCTAAGAGAGGTTCGGAGAGGGCGTGCCCACTTATCCCTCGCCCTGTTGGGGGGCGCGATCCTGTTTGGCGCTTACCAGTGGCATAAATTTTCCGAGTAGATCTTAAAAATCTTTTTTGACAAATCAGCCCCAACCGCTAAAAGCTCCTCTGTCGATCTGACAAAGGGGGAAAATTCTATGACCAATTCTTCACCGCGCGAGTTTACCTTCCGTGCTGTTCTCCTGGGGGCCGTTCTCGGAGTGATTCTGGCGGCGGCCAACGCTTACCTGGGGTTGTATGCCGGTCTGACAGTCTCGGCATCGATTCCCGCCGCAGTCATCTCGATGGCGATCCTGCGAGGGCTCTTCAAGACGGGGACGGCCCTTGAAAATAATCTTGTTCAGACGATTGCAGCAAGCGGCGAGACAATAGCGGGCGGTGTGATCTTCACCGTTCCGGCACTCGTCTTGACCCAGTCGTGGCACGAGTTTCATTTTTGGCCGACGACATTGATTGCGATGACCGGCGGACTTCTGGGAATCCTTTTTATGATTCCGCTCCGTCGGGCGATTATCGTTGAAGAGCCCGAACTCACCTTTCCGGAAGGAACGGCTTGTGCCGAAATACTAAAAGCTGGTGAAGGAGGGAAAGGAGGTCGAATTATCACGATTGCGATCCTCGCATCCGCCCTTTACAAATTTTTCTCCTCCGGCGTAGCGCTTCTTCAAGGTGGATTTGAAACCGCCTTCAGGATCGGTCGGTCTCTTTTCTATTTTGGAGGAGAGAGTTCTCTGGCGCTCCTTTCGGTTGGATATATCATCGGTCCCAATGTGGCGACCCTCCAGTTTTTGGGAGGCGTCATCAGTTGGGTTATTGCAATTCCTCTCTATTCAATGATTGTTGGTATCCCCGATGGGGACCTGCTTTCTTCTTCATGGAGTCTCTGGAAGAACCAGATTCGGTATATGGGGGTTGGAGCGATGGCCGTTGGCGGCCTCTGGACGATTTGGTCTGTTCGTGGAGGGCTTCGCAAAGGGATGAAACGGATTTTTGGAAAGAAGATCCTTGGAGAAGTCGTGGCCCGAACGGATCAGGATTTGAGTCGACGCATCATGCTTCCCCTGCTGCTCATCACAATCCTGCTGATCTTCGGTCTTTATCACTATCTGACGGGGAGTCTGGGGGTTGGTCTTTTTGCGACGGTCCTGATTGTGATAGTAACCTTCTTCTTTGTGGCGGTGGCGAGTTATCTGGTCGGTTTGGTCGGTAGCTCCAATCTCCCGATCTCCGGAATGACAATCTGTTCACTGCTCTTTGCCGCCTTTTTTCTCCATCTGGTTGGGATCAAGGGCTCTCTGGGGGTCCTCGCTGCCTTAGGGATTGCCGGTGTCGCCTGCGGTGCCTGCTCTTCTGCCGGGGACATCAGCCAGGATCTGAAGACGGGGCAGATCGTTGGTTCAACACCGTGGAAGCTACAGATTGGAGAGGTCGTCGGCGCGATTGTCCCCGCCTTTGTCATTGCACCCGTTCTGACCGTCTTGCATTCCTCTTATGGGATCGGAGTAGCGGCAAGGGAAGGGATCAAGCCTCTTGTTGCTCCTCAAGCAACCCTTTTTGCGAAACTGTCGGAGGCGCTTTTTCTGGACGGTGGAAACCTTCCGATGACGTTTGTTTATATCGGGATGGGGCTTGCAGTCTTCTTCATCCTGCTCGACAATAACCTAAAGAAAAGGAACTGCTCTTTTAGGACTTATGTGATGGCCGTGGCGATCGGGATTTATCTCCCACTACAGCTTTCGACGACGATCTTTGTAGGAGGGCTTCTTCACGCCTTGCTCAAAAATAGCTCTTCGAACGAGGGGAGTCGTGGGATCCTCATCGCCTCAGGGCTGATTGCAGGAGAATCGCTCATGGGAATCATTGTGGCGGCCTTGATCTTTAGCGGGCTCAATATTCCTGTTTCTGTCTGGGACGAATCCGGTCCTCCCGTATGGGTTGGTGGATTTGCAGTCCTCCTGGCGCTTTCCCTCTTTGCCTATGCGGTGAGAAAGAAGTAGCAGGGAGCTGCCAATGGACCGCCTTTATCTGATTGATGCCTCCGGCTACATCTTTCGTGCCTATTATGCGATTCGGTCACTATCGACTTCGAAAGGACTTCCGACTAACGCGCTGTACGGTTTTACATCGATGCTCCTCAAGCTGATTCGAGAGGAGAAGCCGGATCATATCGCCTGCGTCTTTGATGTCGCCAGAAAGACTTGGCGGAATGAAAAATATGCAGCCTACAAGGCAAACCGCGCGGAACCACCCCCGGACCTGATTCCGCAGTTTCCCTATTTTAGAAAAATTGTGAAGGCGTTGAATCTCCCGGCCCTCGAGCTTCCCAATTATGAGGCGGATGATCTGATTGGTACGATCGCCAAAAAGATGGGTCGCAGGAAATTACAGACGGTCATTGTGACGGGTGACAAGGACATGATGCAACTGGTTGATGAGAAGATCTCCATTTTTGACAGCATGAAAGAGAAGCGGATCGGTATTCCGGAGGTGAAGGAACGGTTTGGGGTGCAACCGGAAAGGGTGCCCGATGTTTTGGGGCTCGCTGGTGATTCCTCGGACAATATCCCTGGTGTTCCGGGGGTGGGGGAGAAGACGGCGATCAAGCTCCTTCAAGAATACGGTTCGCTGGAAAATCTCCTTAAAAACAGCTCGAAGATCTCGGGCAAGTTGGGTGAAAAAATCAGGGAGAATGAGAAAGAGGCGCGACTGTTTAAAGAGCTCGCAACGATCGTGACGGATGCCCCTGTTGAATATGATTTTAAGGATTTTGAACTCAAGGCGCCGGATTCGGAGGCGTTGAAGGAACTGTTTACGGAGCTCGAATTTCAACGTTTTCTCTCTGAACTGGCGCCGCAGAAGACCCTCTCCCGAGATGATTATCATTTGATTATTCGGGAGGAGGACTTAAAGAAAATGGTTTTGGTTCTGGAAAAGAGTGGCGGTTTTGCCCTGGATACGGAGACCTCCGAACTTGATCCGATGAAGGCGTTTCTGGTCGGCCTCTCGTTTTCACCACATCAGGGAGAGGCCTACTACCTCCCCGTAGGGCATATTGAGGCAACTCACCAACTCCATTGGGAGATTGTAAAACCGTATCTCAAGCCGTTGCTTGAGAACCGATCGATCCCCAAATATGCGCAGAATGCCAAATATGATTACACGATTCTGAAGCGCCATGGCGTGGAGATTCAAGGCCTGCAGTTTGATACGATGGTCGCCTCTTATCTCCTTGTGCCGGATGGGAGTCATAATCTCGATGCCCTCTCCCAAGCTTATCTTGGGCACAAAACAATCCGTTTTGAAGAGGTCGTGGGGACGGGCAAGAAGCAGAAGAGCTTTTCGGAGGTTTCGCTCGGGGCCGCCTGTGATTACTCCTGTGAGGATGCCGATCTCTGTTACCGGCTCACTAAACTTTTTCAGCCGAAATTAAAGGAGGAGAAGGTTGAAGAGCTTTTTAGGACTGTTGAGATGCCTCTGGTTACGGTTCTGACCAAGATGGAGATGAGCGGGGTCAAAATTGATTCGGTCCATTTGAAGAAAATATCTTCGGACTATGAAAAAAAAATGGCCTCTTTGGAAAAGGAGATTCATCAACAGGCCCAGATGGAGTTTAATCTTAATTCAACCAAGCAACTGCAGGAAGTGCTCTTTCAAAAACTGAAACTGCCTGTCATTCGAAAGACGAAAACAGGTTACTCGACCGACATTGATGTTCTTACGGAACTTGCACAGCGGCATGAGGTTCCAAGGCTTCTACTGGATTACCGGGCGATGTCGAAGCTGAAGTCGACCTACCTTGATGCCTTGCCCGAGATGGTCAATCCTGAAACCGGACGGATCCATGCCTCATTTAATCAGACGGTGGCGGCGACGGGACGGCTTTCCTCTTCTGAACCGAACCTCCAAAATATCCCGATTCGGACGGAGGAAGGTCGGCGCATTCGGGAGGCGTTTATTGCGGAGGACGGTTACCGGATCCTTTCCGCTGATTACTCTCAAATTGAATTAAGGATTTTGGCGCATATCTCTCAAGATCCGATTCTGCTTGAGGCGTTCCGGAAGAATCAGGATATCCATCGGGCGACAGCGGCGCAGATTTATGGGGTAAGCGAAAAAGAGGTTTCGGAAGAAATGCGGTCGGTTGGGAAGACAGTCAACTTTGCGGTCCTCTACGGGCAGTCCGCTTACGGACTCTCCCAACAGCTGGAGATTTCACCGGAGGAGGCGAAGAGATATATCGATAACTACTTCGCCCGTTACGCACGGGTTACCTCCTATAAGGAAGAGGTCTTGTCGGAGGTAAGAAAGAGCAAAAGGGTCAGGACCCTCTTTGGGCGACTTCGCCCGATCCCGGATATTGACAGCTCTAATCAGAATGTTCGCTCATTTGCCGAACGGACCGCCTTTAACACTGTTTTTCAGGGGACGGCGGCTGACATTATCAAAAAGGCGATGATCCTGGTTCAGGAAGAGATCGAAATGAATTTTCCCAAGGCAAAGATGTTGATCCAGGTTCATGACGAGCTCGTCTTTGAAGTGCCGGAGAAGGAGATCAACTCTTTTTCAGCGATGGTGAGAGAGAAGATGGAAGGCGTGGTCTTGCTCCAAGTTCCACTCAAGGTAGATGTGGGGGCCGGAAAGAACTGGGCAGAGGCGCATTAGCCCTCAGGCCACTTGAATATGTGACAGTCATGCTATCGGGGAAATAGTGTCAGTCACATTTATGCGTGTCATCTGCTTCCAAGAATCTCCGTCAGAGATTTGCCGAACAACGGATTCGGTATCCGGCTCACCAGAAAGTCGTCATAGATTTTTTTTGCCAGTTTGTCATCCGACTTGAATTTTTTTTTGTATTCGGCGGTTGTCATTGTCTTGATATCCAGCGGCGTCGAAAACAAGAGGGACCACTCTATGAGATATTTCGGAAGAGTCTTGTCAATCTCTTGAACCTTTTTGGGGTTGGAGCAGAGCAGGAGAATATCCCAATCGCTTCCTTGCGTCGCCTCTCCCCTGGCGACACTGCCATAGATCAGGGCAGAATCAATGTTCGTCTCCCCAAACGTAGTCCGAAGAAGCTTCCCCAGTTCCTGAAAGAGATTTCCTTCCAGGTCAAATAACGGAAGAACTCCTTTTTCAACCAGGAGGTTCCTGCGATTTAAGGTGAAGACATGGCTTCTCCCTCGAACCTTCTTCTCCAGGATACCTTGTTCGACTAGTTCTTGAAGGGGGCGCAGGATGGCAGGCTGGGAAACTTGAGCAACCTTGGCGAGCCTACGACCGGTCTCTTCCCGGTAACCGGCGGCCAAGTGCCTCAAAATACGTACCTTGCTTAAGTTTCCCAGAACTTCATCAAAGGGGGTGGTGGGGCTCATATGATAATAATATTTATCATATGATAATATAACTTATCAACATTTTTAAAAATTAACTCGCAACCTACATTAGGGGGGGCGAAGAGCCAAGCAAGGAGAAGCCATCCATGTCACAGACAACTTGTTCCCTTAGAGAATCTGCCAACAAGGTACTCGTAGACCCTCAGTTGCCTGATTCCAGGAAGAAAGAACGTTTAGAAAATATGCACGCTGCTTTTCTGGATGAATATAAGAGAGAATTTCCTGACATCAAACTCTCCGTCAGTTCAGAAACTAATTCAAAAAACGGAGAAATCAGGATCCCTCCTTTTCAAAGAGGATTAATGGACGTTTCTTTTTATGAGCACCATAGAAATATCTGGACCACTTTGAACGAGGTCGGCAGTGCAACCGACCGAATTTTCACAAACCAGCATTTCCTTGCTTTTGAGATCCCACTAATGGCCTCACTTGTTACGCTACTGCTTGGCAGTTTTCCCAATACCGGCCGATTTCACCAATTAGTGCGGAGAGTTTTGGGATTGAATGAACGATTTGCGGTCTCCTCCTGGCCTGGTCTCATTAGACCTATCGCTATACTTCTAGGGCCTGCCGCCTTAGCTGGTGCAATAACATACCTGGCCTACAAAGATCGGGCAACCGTCTTTCCGCCTCTTCCTATGAAGCATTGCTCTTAGGAACCAAAATTCAGGTGCCTGGCAACTAAATTGATTTTCTGAGTCAGAAGTTTCTTTAGGCAAGGCGCCCATGAGCGAGCGACCTTAAGCGTACTGTGGAATGACAGTCATGTTTTCTGGGGGGATAGGGTTAATGACTGGAAATTGAATAGTGTATCGAGGCAATCAGGCTGTAGGCCATCATCAATCCGCCTCCGATGATAATTCCCCCTTGAATCTTTCCACGAGGGAAAAAGAGCCCACCAGCGACTGTTGAAATTCCTGAGAGAAACCAGAGGCCACCCTTTAGAAGATTGCCCGCCTTTTCCACTGCCTCCGATCTCTTCAGTGAGGCCTGTCTTTCAACCTGTTCAGAGGCGACCCTTAACTCCTGCAGCCGTCCTCCCGGTTTGTGGGTCTCTTGCAACAGCGCGTGACAGGAGGCTGTCATCCCTTGCTCCGGGCAACTGTAATGTTTTAATACCCTATAGATATAGGCCCTATCACCCACACTAAAGGTGTTGCGATCCTGCTGGTATGATCTTGCGACCTCATCAATCTCCTCAAGCGTGACCCCTTTAGACCTCACCTCGTGGAGTGCCTGAAGCATCGGTTCTGAAATCATGGGATGACCTCCTTCTTTTTACTTTTTAAGAGCGAGGTTATCTTCGGTTGGTACAAAGGGTGGTTGCGTAGAAAATGCCTTCAAACCTTAAACACGAGTGTCGTCTTCCCGATTCGGATCTCGTCGTTTGGTTGCAAGACATGCTCGGTGATCTTTTTGCCGCCGACGAATGTACCGTTGGAGGACTCGAGGTCGAGCAAGACGTATTTATTCCCCAAAATCTGAACCTGCGCATGCTGGCGCGAGACCTTCGCTTCCTTCAGGACGATATCATTAGCGGGGGAGCGACCGATCGTAATCTGGTGATCGACATTGATTGCCTGTCCTGAGTGTCCATTGTCGACAATAACCAGTTTTGGAACGCTAGGTGGGGTGGCGTCGATCGGAATCTTTGAGGTTGTCTCCATCGGTGATTGCTTGACGGTCTCGTCATGCGTGGAGCCGGTTACGGCTTCTACGATGGGAACGGGTTGGGGACGGGAGGGAGCGGTTGTGGCCTTGGAGGCTGGAGGAGGTGAGGCAGCAGGAGGTGGTGGAGGCGGGGGAGCCGGCTTTTGAGCTACGACTGGTCGAGAGGCCTTTTCGGTCCACTCTTCTCCCTTGAGCACGCCTTCAAATCTCGTCAGGCTCTTATTCAGGAGATCCAAGGCCCCTTCAAGCCGCTTGACCTCCTGACCTCCTTCATTTGCAACCTTTTGGTACTCTTCTTTTGTAAATTCTCCCAATTCATGACGAAGTTTCGCCTCTTCAATTTTCTCCTTATGAAGGTTCAGGTTTTCGGTAAGTTTGAGTTTCTTCTCCGCCAAAACGATAATTTCAGCATCGAGATCTTTTCGGAGCTCTTGAAACTTCTGACTGTACTGGTCGATTTTCTTCAGATAGTCGCTCTGGACGCGCCGGTAGACCGACTCACTCACCCCACTTTTTGTCGCCTCGAGCTTTCTAATCCTCTCTTCAAGGAGAGACCTCTCTTGCTTGATTTTTGTTGCCTCCGTGAGGAGGGACTCATTGATTCTATGAGTAGTTTCCTGGTCCGATAATTTATCCGGCATAACTATTATATCCTAACCCACTGATCTTACTATAATTTTAATGGCATTGGAAGAACTAAATAACCCTGACAATCCAGCACTGTAGATAGGCCGATTCCGGAAAACTAAAAAGTACGGGGTGGTCTGAGGCAGCCCCCCTTTTCTCCAACAGTTGTATTTCGCGGTAAGTGTCCTTTGAGGCCGAGAGAAGCATCTCATAAAACATATCTTGAGTGAAATTTTGAGAACAGGAACAGGTGACGAGGATGCCACCCGGTTTAAGAAGCTTCATCGCACGGAGATTAATCTCCTTATAGCCCCGAGTGGCACTCTGGATTGCCTTCCTGCTTGAAACGAAGGGGGGAGGGTCGAGGAGAATCATATCGAACGGCTCACCCTGATTTTGGCAGGAGCGAAGATAGTCGAAGACATTCGCCCCCAATGTGTGAACATTTTGAATCTGATTGAGGGCCAAGTTCTCTCCGAGTATTTTTAGAGAAGATTCTGAAGAGTCGACAGCAATAATCTCATCAGCTTGAGAGGCAGAGTGGATCGAAAAACCTCCCTGGTAACAAAAGAGATCCAGAACTCTTCCACGGGCATACCGATTTGCGGCCAGGTGATTTTCTTCTTGATCGAGGTACAATCCCGTTTTCTGACCTTCCAGCGGGTCGACCCTGAAGGAATACCCGTTTTGGTTAACGACAAGGTTGTCTGGAAGATTTCCCTTCAGGATGCCTTTTTGTAACAACAAGCCCTCTTTTTCGCGCACAGCAACATCGTTTCGCTCAATGATCGCTTTCGGGTGGAGCTGTTCCTCGATTAGCTCAATCCAGGTTTCCTTCAAACGATCCATCCCCAGGGTTAATGTTTGAAGGACAATGGCATCCCCATATCGATCAATAATTAAGCCCGGTAGAAAATCGGCTTCACCAAAAACCAGGCGTGTTGAAGGGGCAGCCGGGTTTCGGCGTGCAATTGCTTTGCAGAGTCTGGTTCGAAAAAAATCACGGTCAACCTCTTCTTTTCTGCGCGTCAGAAGTCGGACCGTGATTTGCGAGGCGGGGTTGAAGTAGCCTCTTCCCAGGAAACGTCCTTTTGGAGTGGTGATGTCAACGATGGCCCCCGTTGAGGTGTTCTGAACATGTGTGATGTCTGACTTGAAGACCCACGGATGGCCTTGCTCGATTCTATCCTGGCCATGACGGTTGATGGTGATTTGGGGACGCGACATTAGTTCATGCAGAGCCAGACACGGCAAGGGGCATTCTTCACAACATGATCAACGGTTCTTCCCAGAGTGGTTGTTGTCTTTCCCTTTTGAGATCGGATCCCCATGACAATCAGGTCATATTGACCTTCACGGGCGGCCTCTACAATCGCAGCACCAGCTTCCCGGGACTGAAGGACATGGGTCTCCACGTTGACGAGACCAAATTCGCTGGCGATCGCCTGGGCTCGTTCGAGAGCGTTGTCTGCACTGGCCAGTTTTTCCGGGAAAAAGGTGTCGAGAGGGAGTGTCGTCGGGATTTCGATGACGTACAAGGCCGTCAAATGGGCATCATGCTGAAGGGCAATTTTTGCTGCATGTTGCACTGTTTCTGTGGAGATTCCACCCAGGGTTGGAACAATAATCTTTTTAATCGGGACGTGCTGGTATTCCGGCATCACAATTTTTTCAAACTCCAGCCTCTCACTGGCCGGGAGATGTTTTTTACGGCGGTAAGAAAGGTAGGCGGTAATTCCCAGGGCCATCCAGAGAAAGCCCAAATCTCGGCCGGCTGGTTTTGTAAAAATCACATCAATCCAGACAGCAAGGGTTCCCAGGAATCCGATGACGGCGGTTACAGGGATCTCATATTTTGAGATCCGGATGTTTCCTCTGACCTTATAGGGGCGGTTCATTTCAGGTTCCCGGATTCTTAAGCTCAGCATGGAGAGATGGGCGAGAGAGAAAGCAAGCATGGCACCAAAATTATAAAGTTCTGCAATAAAGGTCAGCTTTTGTGCGACAAGAATGATGAGAGAGGAGAGGACAGCAAAAGTGATGAGAGAGACATAAGGGGTTTTGAATCGATGATGAAGCCGGTAAAAAATACGTGGGAGCTGGAAGGTTTCCCCCATGGCAAATGTGAGTCTTGAGGCACCCACAAGCCCCGCATTGGCTGCAACAAAAAGGATCGTGGCACCCAGAATCGCCACCCACGGTCCCAGGATCTGTCCTCCAATTGGCAGGGCCGCTGCGATTCCTGCAATAGGGTCCTCAAGATAGGTTGTAGAAAGTGTTTTGGGATGGATCGCTGAGAGGGCGACTAACGAAACACCAAAATACATCACAAACAACGTTATCATCGTAAGCATCATGGAGCGGGGGACATTTCTCCCAGGATTTTTTGTCTCCCCTGCCAATTGAGCGATTGATTCAATGCCGATGTAGGCGACCATCGCCATTCCAACACCCTTCATGAACTGGGGCAAGGTCGGAGACCAATCGACCTCTGCAACACCAATTCGCATATGCTCCCAGAGATAAGGGAGGTTCAGAATGGTAATAGCCCCAATAAAGATAACCGAAAGCTGGGTTAGAATATCAAAGAGACAAAGGCCCAGCGAGATCCTTGCTGATTCACGGATTCCGACAAGATTCAGGGAAAGGAGAATTCCGATCATAATCAAAGCGAACGGGATGTTGCCAATGGATGACTTTAAGATGGGGAAGAAGTGACTGAGGTAGGGGCCTATACTGTAAGCCGAAATCGCTATTGTGACGATGTAGTCGAGCAGGAGGGCCCATCCCGCGATAAAAGAGACAAGGTCATTGAAGGCCCTTCGTGCGTAACTGCAGGAGCCACCCGATTCCGGCATGGCGGCTGCCATTTCCGAATAGGTTAATACGGTGCAGAAGAAGACAATGCCTGCCAGTGCGAGGGCTAACGGCGCGGCCCCAAGGGCATAGAGGGTCGTGACACCTAAGGCATAGTAGATTGAAGAGCCGACATCTCCATAACCAATGGCAAAAAGGGATGGGATTCCGAGAAGCCGCTGGAGGGAACCTTTTTCGAGCGTGACAACCTTTTTGCGCTCTTCGCTCGTTAGATCAATGCCTGTTTCGGGTGACATTTTTTGTTTAAGGATTTCTTAGTACTTCGACTCGTAATTACCATGACGTATCTGAAAAGCCAAAAAAATCAATCAAATTACTCGCTCAGCACTAGTCCTGAGTGAATAAATTCGTCTTTCAAGTACTTTCCTTGACTTGACTCGTTGATGTGATACCTTCAACAAGGGACCCAAGTCAATGGCGGCCAAGAAAAATATTGTGATTGGGAGTCGGGGGAGTCAACTAGCGCTTTGGCAGGCAACGCATGTTAAAAACATAATTGAAAAACATGATGTTAGCTTAAAAATAACCATAAAAGTTATCAAAACAACCGGTGACAGGATACAAAACAAGCCCCTTTTTGAGTTTGGTGGCAAGTCATTGTTTTTAAAGGAATTAGAAGAGGCCTTGAGGACTAAAGAGATAGATCTCGCTGTCCACAGTATGAAGGATGTCCCCGCTGACCTCCACTCTGACTTTCAGATTGCCGCGATTCTGAAACGGGAGGATCCGAGGGATTCCTTTGTATCGAAAAAGTATGATTCGCTGCTCCATCTTCCTAAAAAGGCAAAGGTCGGTACGAGTTCTTTGCGCAGGCAGGCACAAATCAAGAATTTTCGGCCAGATTTTGAGGTGATTCCTCTTCGGGGGAATCTGGAGACAAGGCTCCGAAAACTCGGAACCCAGAACCTATCAGCCATCATCCTTGCGGCGGCCGGTCTGACACGTCTCGGAATGACCAAGAGAATAACCGAGTATCTTCCAACAACACTCATGCTCCCCGGAGTGGGGCAGGGGGCAATCGGGGTGGAGACAAGGGCGGGTGATCCTGAAATTATGAGGTTGGTTGACTTCTTAAATGACCCTGAAACGGTGACCTGTCTTACAGCCGAGAGGAGCTTTCTCAAGGCCTTGGGGGGAGATTGTCGTGCCCCGATTGCGGGATATGCCGAGATCAACGGGATGACGTTAAAGTTGACCGGAATGGTTGCCACGCCCGATGGACGCGATCTGATCCGTGATCGGGTCGAGGGGAATTTTCGTGAGGCGGTCTCGCTAGGAGAGGCATTGGCCAAATCCCTCTTTTCACAAGGCGGCAGGGAAATTCTCCGCTCCTCCGCCAATTATCTAAAAAAATGAAGTTTCAGACGGGACTGGTTTACTTGGTGGGGGCGGGACCTGGCGATCCAGGGCTCATCACCTTGAGAGGAGCCGAGGTGCTCCGCAAGGCGGACGTTGTCCTTTATGATTATCTTGCCAATGAGCGCCTTTTGACCCTCGCTCCGAAAAAGGCTCGCCTGATCTTCGTCGGCAAGGGAAAAAAGGAGGGGAGACTTAAACAGGAGTCGATCAACCGACTCATGATCCGCAAGGCGCTATCGGGGAAGGTGGTGGTTCGTCTGAAAGGGGGGGACCCGTTTGTCTTTGGTCGTGGAGGGGAGGAGGCTCTCGCCCTGGCTGACCATCAGATATCGTTTGAAATTGTTCCAGGAATCACTTCACCGATTGCAGCCCCTGCCTATGCCGGTATTCCGATGACCCATCGTGATTATGCCTCAACGGTTGTGTTTGTTACCGGGCATGAGTCTGATGAGAAAGAGATCCTGAATCTGGATTGGGACTCTCTTTGTAAAATAGAAACGATTGTTTTTTTGATGGGTGTCAAGACATTGCCCGTAATAACCCAAAAACTGGTGGAGGCCGGCCTCTCCCCCTCAATGCCGGTAGCGGTTGTTCAGTGGGGAACATTGCCCTACCAGAGGGTTGTTGTAGGGATTTTGAAGACGATTGCCGAAAAGGTCAAAAGGGAGAATATTGATCCTCCGGCGATTATCATTATAGGAAGCATTGTGGCCTTACGAAATAAACTCCGGTGGTTTGACAAGAGACCCCTTTTGGGGAAACGGATCCTCGTTACACGGGCCCGTGAGCAGGCGAACGAGCTGGCGGTGGGATTGGAGGCGTTAGGGGCGCTCGTTTATGAGATTCCTACCATCGAGATCAGACCTCCCTCAAGCTGGAGGGGGATTGATCGGGCGATCTCTCGGCTTTCCGATTACGATTGGCTGATTTTTACGAGTGCCAATGCAGTTCGATCCTTCTTCCAAAGGCTTAAAGAGAAGGGAAGAGATATTCGTGATCTTGTAGGGATCAAGATAGCGGCGATTGGTCCTGCGACGGCGCGTGAAATTGAGGGGAAGGGAGTACTCGTTGATTCGATTGCTGGAGAGTATCAAGCGGAAGGGGTCATCAAAATCTTTGGCAAGAAGAAAATTTGGGGCAAAAGGATCCTGATCCCGCGTGCCAGGCAGGGGCGTGAGATATTGATCCAAGAGCTCACGCGGTTGGGAGCTAAAGTTGATTGGGTGGAGGCGTATCGTACAGGTGTCCCTTCTCGAAGAAGCTGGGGCGATATTCCTCTTCATCAATTGATCGAAGAGCGGAAGATCGATCTGATGACGTTCGCGAGTTCATCGACCATTGATAACTTCATGAAAATGGCTGGAAAGAGGCTTCGCAAGGAAGTCTGCAAGATTCCGGTCGCTGTGATCGGTCCTGTGACGGCGACAACGGCACGGGAACATCAATTAAATGTGAAGATAGAGCCGAGGCGTTCGCATATACCGGCATTGATGGAGGCGATTGCTCGGCATTTTTCAGCTCGATTGACAATGCCAGGCAAGAATCGCTACATTTAGGACAAAACAGGAGACACCGATGATTAACATGACCGAAAGGGCCCGCGATAAGATCAAATTCTTCATGAAAGACAAGAGCCTCTATGAATGGGGAGTTCGGGTTCGGTCACAGGGGGGGCAGTTTGGATTTGCCCTGGAGCCGTTCAACAAATCGTCTCCTGGTGATCAGGTCATCGATACGGATGGGATCAAGATTATTGCCGATGGTCGGACGGCCATGCTCCTTGAGGGGGCGACGGTTGATTTCCTCGATACTGGTGCGGCCGCCGGTTTTACCGTTGAAATAAAGCAAGGTCCCTCTTCAATGCCGGGGACAGGTGGCCCTGATCTCTCCAACCCGCAGGCCAAGAAGGTCTACGAGATCCTTAATAACGAGATCAATCCTGCCTTGGCCTCCCACGGGGGTCGTGCCCAGCTGCTCGATGTGAAAGAGAACGTTGTTTATTTAAAATTCGGTGGCGGTTGTCAGGGGTGCGGGATGGTCGATACGACCGTCAAGCAGGGGATTGAGGCCCGCATCAAACAGGTCATGCCGGAGATTATTGCGGTTCGTGACGAGACTGATCATGCAGGTGGAAAGAATCCGTACTATCGGGCGACGCACTAACCCGTCAGAGTCTGCTATTTGATGGTTTTAATCTGTACTGTATACCCTAGGTACACGAAAACTTAAAAAATACCCTTCGAAACAAGCAACTTTGGGATCCACCTCCTACGATAATCTAGGCAATGAAAGACACAGGCCAAAATTCTAACGGACGTATTGAAGTTTATTCTTATACTAACTACCGGAAATTATTAAAGGATTACTACGAGTCAGAAAAGAAGAATAACCCAGGCCGTTTTTCGTATCGGAGTTTTGCCAAAAGGGTTGGCCTGGCTACGTCTAACTTCTTGTACCAAGTGATTACTAGCAGAAAGAATCTTAGCTATTCCAGTACACAACGCGTCGCGCGGGCATTGGGTCTTAATCGTCGTGAGACACATTTTTTTGAGGCATTAGTACATTTTGATCAGGTTCGTGACCCCCAAGAGAAAATAGGGGCGTTTGAGAAGATGGTTTCGTTTCGCGAATATCGTTCATCGAAAAAGCTCGACCCGGACCAGTATGATTATTTCTCTAAATGGTACTATCCGGTCATTCGTGAACTGGTTCTGCTCCCTGACTTTCAGGAAAACCCGATCTGGATTTCAAAAAAACTTTCCTCACTTTTGACCGTTGATGAGGCTCGGGAGGCGCTCGAAAAACTTCAACGGATGAAGATGCTGGTTCGGGAATCGAATGGGCGGCTTTGTCAGGCAGATCCCAACTTGAAGACGGATGAGGATGTCACTTCGGCGGCCCTCCTGAAGTTTCACCAGTCGATGATGGAGCATGGAATGAAAAGTCTTCAGCAACCTGCAGAGAATCGTGAAATTTCCGCGCTGACGATGTCCCTTTCAAAAAAGCAGTTTTTTCAGGTGAAGGAGATGGCGCGCCAGTTTCACCGGGATGTTCAAAAGCTGATTGCCGAGAATGGGACAGAAACGGTCGAGGGCATCTATCAGCTTAACTTTCAACTGTTTAATTTTGCCACGAGCAGAAGGAGAGAGCCATGAAGAGATTTAGCTTATTGTTGGTCGTATCGGTCCTGTCGATGACACTCATAACAGGCTGTACTGATACTGATTCGAGCGAGTCCTCTGGTAATTCAGGTGGCTCATCGAGTTCCGGCAGTGGCTCATCAAGTTCCGGTGGTGCCTCCTCTGATGGAGCAGAGGGGGAGAATAGTCCAGGGGGAAGTACCTCGGCCGGCAATCCTGGAGGTGGTGATGTCGAGGGGAGTACTTCAGCGGGGAATCCTCTCTCTTTTAATTTGGCTGGAGCGATCGGGTTAGTTGTTGTTGATTCGTCCAATAGCAGTTCCCTGCGACTGACGGATAACCAAGGCACCTCTTCCAATCTGAAACGAGTCAACCAGGATAATTCCTTGAGTGATGCGGTGAGCTCGGGTTCTGTGAACGTCAAGAACTTCATGGTGGCAGCCAACAATCAAGTTTATCTCCTTCTGTCGACCCCTGTTGATTCCTGTATTCTGATTCGGGTCGATGGTGAAACCAACGAGGCAACTTGCGTTGATTCTTCTATTTCGAATTTTATTTGGAATACGGGGCTTTTCTACAAACATGACCCGATTCAGTTTGATGGTGAAGGGGCCGTTTATTACATGTTCGGGTCAGCGGACGGGAGACTTGTTCTCAGGAAAAATCTGGCTGGAACGATTACGGATCTGATCAATGACAATATTTCAGTCGAAGACTTTCTCGTCTTATCGGATGGAACCGTTTTTATTACCGGCAAAACGACATCGACCGCGGCTCTGTGGATCAGAAAAATTTCTCCAGCCAATTCCTTGGAAAATATTTTTACCTCGGCAACCGCTAATTTCATGAGTCTCTTCCCTGATGGGAACGTCTATATGGGGATTTGGGCGGCTCCGATTTATGGTGTTGCCAGGTATCTAACCGCCGATAGCCTCCTGGACAATACGAATTGGATGACGCTCGACATCAATGGATTACAAGAACCGAGATACTACGACTGCAACGAAGTTTCGTCCCGGTATGGTTTTGGGGGGTGGTGTGGCAGTTATGTGAAGGCGATTCATCGAACGATCAATGATCGTGTTTACGCTATTGCCGGAGGCACAGCGGCCCAGGGAGTCCTCGTGCAATATTATCCGGAGGTTGTAGAACCGGTCACGTCGGTGACTCAGGTGACGGCTTCCCAGAGTGTCCTGACAAGTCTTCTCTTGGCAGGGGTGGATAGTGAATCAACCAACCGACTGGTTCTTTTTGAGACGACTACGGAAATGGAGACGGATCTTCTGGGTGATGAGGATATTGAGGTCTACAATTTAAACTACCTCAATTCGAATAATCATCAAATCGTCATGTTCGACGGACTCCGCTTTTCGGATAACCGTTACGTGCTCTGTCAGGTCGATCTCACAAATAATAATGCACTGACCTGCTCTGTGACAGGTACTAGCCGGTTGACCGGTTTTCAACTTTTTAACGAGGAATAAACTTAAGAAGCCTTTATGTTCATATGAAGGGGATGGAGAGCTTGCCACAAATGCTCAACTATCTGTTCCGTATGACTTGGAACACCCCCGCATTCACTTGACGTTTATGTTAAATTTGTTTACTATAGTTAACAAATTTATATAAATATTATGTATTTACAAGTACTTAATAATATAATGAAGTCAAAAAATCTCTCCAGGGCGGATGTGGCGCGTCTGGCGGGTCTCTCCCCGGCGGCGGTGACGAAGTGGTTTAGGGAGGTCAATCCAGAGGGGCGGGTCAATGTCGAGAGCCGAACTCTTTTTCGACTTGCCTCCAGTCTGGGGATTCCTGCTGAAAACCTCTTGAAGCCGACCGCAAATCTCGCTCCTTATCAAACTGAATTTTTATGGGACCGTCTCTATCCCTCTATGGAGGATTTTATTTTTGCACTTATCCAGGATCGTCCTTCAGCTATTGCTCGTTTGGTTCAACAAGTTGGATTTTATGAGGCCTCGAAAATTATTGGGAAGAAGGCGATTTCTCTCTTTGATCGATATAGGCGGTTTATTCATCCTGTTCGTAGAAAACAGTTGGAGGTGTTGTGGCCTCTTTATCTCTAGAAGAGATTATTCCTCGTCGAACTATTTCTAAGAAGACAACGCCTCAACCACTTCAGATCGCCTTAAAGACGATTTTTTCAGAGTCAGGAGAAGGACTTTGGCTTGTGGGAGGAACCGCCCTCGCCGGTTATTATGCCGAACATAGAAGATCGGACGATTTGGATTTATTTGCCATGGATACCGATGCACACCGATCGGCTGTCTTGGCCGTGAAAAATTTGAAAAGGCGAGGGGTTGTTTTCAAAAAGGAGACATCGACCCCCAATTTTTACAAGGCTCATTTGGAATTGGAGGCCTATTTCTTTACGGTGGATATTGTTCTTGATGAGAATCTTCATCGAGTAGGCAGGGCGATCAGAACGGAGGATGGTGTTTTTGTTGTCGATCTACCGACCCTTTTTTCGATGAAGGTTGCCTGTCTTTTGACCCGCTGCTCCGAGAAAGATTTATATGATTTGGTCTGGTGCTTTGATCGACAGGGTGAGATTGATGTGGGGGAAATAGTCAAAATGGGTCTTCGTGTCGATGGAGGGATGAACGTCGAAGGCATGCTAGTCAGTCTGCAGGGAGCGACGCTACGGGAAGAGGCGTGTCATTTCCTTCTGGACAACTCAAAAGCCAATGTCCGTACGGCTTATCAGCAGATTGTTGGTCTTCAAAAAAAACTGATTCAATTACTTCTTGATTATGAAAAGCGTAAACCGCTCTCTCCCGAGACAAAAGCGCTATTGCAGGCAGTTCGTGATCAAAAGAGACTAAAAAAATGAAAGATTCCGTTTGTCAACCTCGGCCTGGAGGGCTTGTTCTCCGGTACTCATGACCCAGTTATGATTCCAGCGAAAGAGGGATTTTAAAAAAGGGGAAAGCCACCTCACCAACGGTTTTTCAGCCCGAACATTCCAGTGAAATTCAATCTCCGCATGCGGACCGTGTTGAGAAAGGGTCCATCGACCTGTGCCGACCAGTTCGCCAGAGGCGTGTATTTCCAACTCCCAAGGGGCATTTTCCCGAACCAGTTCGGTTATAAACTGCAATGTATAGGGAAGTTTCGCTCGAACTTTTGAGCTCACTTTTTTATCTGAAAGTTGTTTTGACTCCTGATACGCGGGTCGCCACCATCGGGCGTAATGGGCCCCATCCCTCAGGATGGAAAAAACCTCATGGCAATTACCTCGAATTCGCCAATGGGTCACAAACCGATAGTCGTGATTCATTAAGTTAACCCGATTGTCTCCTCAAGCCCGCACATCAAATTCATATTTTGCACCGCCTGACCCGACGCCCCTTTGATAAGGTTATCGATGGCGGTGACCACAATGATCTGGCCCGTTGGGGAATGATGAAGGGCGCCGATGTGGCAGGCATTCGTTCCGGTCACCTCTTTGGTTTTTGGAAAATAACCTTCCGGGAGAACCTTCACAAACGGCTCGTTTTGATAATAGGATTGGAAGGCCTTCAGGATCTTTTGGGTATCCGTTTTGCTCGTTGGTTTGAGATAAATGGTGGAAAGAATTCCCCGATGCATCGGGATGAGATGCGGGGTAAAAACAACTGAAACAGGTTTTTTGGCGGCGAGAGAGAGTTCCTGCTCGATTTCTGGTGTGTGGCGATGTTTTCCAATGTTATAGGCATGGACCGACTCATTCGCCTCAAATTTTAGTTTTTCCTCAACCGTTTTTCTGCCCGCGCCACTCATCCCCGATTTAGAGTCGATCACAATGCCATCCGGGCTGACGATCCCTTCCTTCAGGAGGGGAAGAATGCCCAAAAGGGCTCCCGTTGGATAGCAACCGGGATTGCCAACAAGGGAGGCGTTGCGAATCTCCTCCCGATGGAACTCCGGGAGTCCGTACACAGATTTCTTAAGCAAGTCGGGAGTGGAATGTTTTTGGTACCATTTTTCATAAATGGAAACATCGTTAAATCGAAAGTCGGCGGAGAGGTCGACAACCTTGAGACCGTTTTTAATCCAGAGTGGGATGTGGCTCATCGCCTCTTTGTGGGGGAGGCAACTAAAAACGAAAAGACCATTGCGGCTGATCGGGTCATCCTGAAGCGGTTCGAAGGCAAGGTCGATTTTTAGGTCGGGGAAAATAGCAGAGATCTTTTTCCCCGCAAGACTCTGCGAGGTCGCCTTGATAATCTCAACATCCGGATGATGGGAGAGGATCCGCAGGAGCTCCTCCCCGGTATATCCGGTCGCTCCGACGATTCCGACACGGATTTTTTTCACTTTTATCTCTTGGAATACTGTGGTCTGCGACGGGCACCCCGATGGCCATACTTCTTCCGCTCAACCTCACGGGCATCCCGCGTGAGAAGCCCGGCTCGACGGAGCGGTTTACGATAGTCTGCGTTGACGAACAGCAGGGCGCGAGAGATCGCATGCCGGAGTGCCTCGGCCTGACCGGAGGGTCCGCCACCGTTCAGGTTTGCCTGTACGTCGAATTTTCCGGCCGTCCCCGTCACTTCAAAGGGCTGGTTGACAATCATGCGCAGTGTTTCTCGCCCGAAATAGTTCGGGAGCTCGCGATCATTCACGGCGATCTTCCCCTCACCAGGTTTTAGGAATATTCTTGCAATAGAGGTTTTTCTTTTTCCGACAGCGCTGAAATGTTTCGGGGCCCTTGCCGTGACCATAGCTTAAATCTCCAGAGGTTTTGGTTGTTGTGCCAGGTGAGGATGTTCCGAACCGGCGTAGACATGCAATTTTTTAAGTAGATGTTTTCTGGTTTTATTATGGGGAAGCATCCCCGAAACGGCTTTCTCAATCATCTTGGCAGGATTCTTTCTGCGAAGCTCCCCTGCCGTGATCCCCTTGATACCCCCAATATAGCCCGTATGGTGGTAATAAACCTTGTCCTTTTCCTTGTTCCCGGTCAGTTTGACAGAGGCGGCATTGATCGCGATTACAAAGTCACCTGTGTCCTGATGCGGTGTATAGGTCACCTTGTGTTTGCCACGGAGGAGGTTGGCGATCCTCGTTGCGGCACGGCCGAGCTCTTTGTTGGCCAGATCGATCAGAACCCAATTTCTTGTAACCTCTTCCTTTTTAGTCAAGGTGGTCTTTTGCATAGGGGGTCGGAACCTAGATAAAATTAATTGATTTTTCAAGGGGTTTTTTTATATCGCCTTTCTCATGTTTCCTCTGACGACCGGTCTCCTCTTAATCGTTGCGCTGGGCCTTTTCGGCACGACCCTCTATCGGTGGGGTACGATTTTTCGCAAAGCGAAACCGGATTCTCGATGGAACGATTTCAGGAGACGTTTCTGGAATCTCCTGACGATTGCCTTTGCCCAAACCAAGATGATCCGTGGGGATTTCAGGGCAGGGCTCATGCATGCCATTATCTTTTGGGGATTTTTAGTCATAGCGCTTCGGACAATCCTGCTTTTTGGAATCGGGTTTGAGGCCGACTTCGGGCGATCGTTTCTGGAATCAGTGGCCGGGCGGTTTTATATTCTCTCTCTCCCTGTTGTTGAAGGGCTTGTGTTGCTGGCGGTCGGTTATGCGGCCTATCGGAGATGGTTTGTTAAACCGGGGCGTCTGACTCTTTCTGCGGAGGGGCTCATTATCCTCGTCGCGATTGCGTTACTCATGGTCAGTGATTTTGCCATTGATGGGACAACGGGTGCCCTGCAGACGGCGGCCTATTTTTTTCATATTATCCTGGTCCTCGCCTTCTTGAACTATCTCCCGTATGGCAAGCATTTTCATATCCTGACCTTCCTCCCGAATGTCTTTTTCATGAGGACAACGCCTCTGGGTCAGCTTAGAAATCTTAATCTCGAGGATCCGAATGCGACCTCTTTTGGGATGGGCAAGCTTGAGGATCTCACCTGGAAAGATATGTTGGATGTCGCGACCTGTACGGAGTGTGGACGGTGTTCCTCAGTTTGTCCTGCGACCAACACGGGAAAGATTCTCAGTCCCAAGCAGCTTAATATTGATGAGAGGAGGGAATTAAGGAAGGGACCTGAGGGGCCGGAAGGAGAAAAATTTCTCTCGCCCCATCTTATTGATCCTGAGGTTTTCTGGTCCTGCACCACCTGCCGGGCCTGTGAAGAGGCCTGTCCGGTCGGGATTGAGTTTGTTGATCGAATTGTTGGGACGCGTCGGCACATGGTTCTCACTCAGGGAGTCATGCCGACCGAGGTTCAGAATACGTTCAGAAATATGGAGACTCATTCGAACCCCTGGGGCTTGGCGGCCGATGATCGTGCGGAATGGTGCAAGGGTCTTGGTGTCAAAATATTTGCCGAGAAGCCGGATGCCGAGTATCTCTATTTTGTCGGCTGTGCCGGCTCTTTTGATGATCGGAACAAACGGATTGCCACCGCCTTTGTTAAAATTTTGCAGAAGGCACATGTTGACTTCGCAATTTTAGGAAAGGAGGAGTGTTGTACCGGGGATCCGGCCCGCCGGATCGGCAATGAGTACCTCTTTCAGACGCTGGCCAAACAAAACATTGAGATGATGAACCGATACAAGGTGAAGAAGATCCTGACGGCCTGTCCCCACTGTTTCAACACCCTTGGAAATGAATACCCGCAGTTCGGTGGAAATTATGAAGTGATCCATCACACCGATTTTGTCTATCAGTTGATTCGTGAGGGGAGGGTCCGGCCGGTCTCACCGCTTCCTCAACGAGTCACCTACCACGACTCCTGCTATCTGGGGCGTTACAATGGGGTTTACGACGCCCCTCGTGAGATTTTGAAATCAATTCCCGGCGCTGAAGTTGTCGAGGCGCCTCTCTCCCGCTCCAATGGCCGATGTTGTGGTGCCGGAGGTGGTCGGATGTGGATGGAAGAGAGGGTCGGCAAGCGTGTCAATCACCAGCGCTTAGAGGATCTTCAAGAGGCGAGTCCCCATGTTATTGCGAGCGCCTGTCCTTTCTGTATCACGATGCTTCGGGATGCGACGAGAGACAAGCATCTTGAAGAGCAGGTTCAGACCAGGGATGTGATTGAATTAGTTGCAGAGGCGATGGGCTAGTGCAGATCTTCTTGCGTTTAAGCGACTCCCTTTTCAATGTTCTTCAGTGTGGTTCTTGCCTGCCTGATTCTTTCGGCAATGCTTCGGCAGACAGTGTCGCAAATGGCGGTAATGTTGAAATCTGCGATCTTGTAATAGATGGATGTCCCTTCCTTCCTGGAAGCCAAGATGTGCGCGGTGGTCAGGATTCCCAAATGTTTTGAGACATTCGACTGACTCGCCCCGGTCTCCTGGATGATCTCGGAGACGGTCTTTTCGCCGTCGTGGAGAAACCGCAAGATTTTCAGTCGTGTCGGTTCCCCCAGGCTCCTTAAAAAAGTGGCGACTTGATCGAGGGTCTCATTCGAAAGCGTTCTCACGGGCTACCTCCCTTGAACTATCAATAACCCTATAACTATAAGCACAAGAGGATATATTCTCATATGCTCATTATTAGATTGATAAATCAAGCAAGAAATGTATATCCTCCAGGCCCGTTTTCGAAGATTCAAAGGGAACTATTTATGGATCTGAGTGTGCGAGATCTGGTGCGACTCTTTCAGGTCTCCGAAAAGACAATTTACCGCTGGATCAAGGAGAAGGAGCTTCCGACCTACAAGGTCCACGATCAGTATCGCTTTAGTCGTTCCACACTTTTGGAATGGGCGCGAAGCCAACGGATCGCGATTCCACCGGAGGCGTTTCAGGAGGAATTCGAGCGGGGTGAGGTGTCGCTTTCTCAAGCAATCGTCCAGGGTGGAATCCACTATCAGGTGTCGGGCAAGACCCGGGAAGAGGTGATTTGTTCGATCGCCCGTCTCCCCAAACTCCCCTTGGGATTGACCGCGGAGGATTTGGCATCGCTTCTGCTTGCTCGGGAGAGTCTCTCGTCGACCGGGATCGGCCAAGGCATTGCAATCCCTCATGTGAAAGACCCGATTGTCTTGCCGATCAAAGTGCCGTCGGTCTCCGTCTGTTTTTTGGAGAAACCGATCAATTTTGAGGCGATTGATGGGGCGCCTGTCCATACCTTTTTTCTCCTCCTCTCCCCAACGATCCGGGATCACCTAAGACTTTTATCCAAGATAGCCTTTATTATCCACGATCCGGTTGTTCTGGGAATGATGATTCAGCGAGAGTCACAGGAGAGGCTTCTCACAAAAATCAACGCGGTGGAGGCGAATCTTCCGAAGGAGCCGAAACGATGACTTTATTTCTGGTCGCCGTCGGTCTTCTGCTCTGTGCCTCGGTTTTCTCCTTTGCTGCGGGGGGAAAAACGGTGCGGAAGTTCTTTGGGTGTGCGGGTGTCTTTGCTGGATCGATGATCGGCCTGATCTTCTCCCTGCGGGCCCTCGTCCGGGGAGAATCGGAAACGATCAGCCTGGGGTCACCTCTTCCGGCGCTGACGCTCGCTTTAGGCATTGATCCCTTAAGCGCCTATTTTCTCGTTGCTGTTTTTGGGCTTTCGCTTCTCGCTGCACTTTATGCCTGGGGGTATCTCGAGGACCAGGAATCTTTACTGCCGAGTCTCCCGTTTTTTCCGCTTCTGGTTGCCTCAATGGCAACCGTCGTGGCGGTCCGCGATGGATTTTTTTTCCTCATTGTTTGGGAAGTGATGTCTCTTGCCTCTTTCTTTCTTGTCACGGCCGAGCATGGTCTGCGTGGGGCCCGCCATGCGGGATGGATCTATTTGATTGCCACTCACCTGGCGACCGCCTTTCTGATGGCGTTTTTCATCCTTCTCTGTAAAAAGACGGGATCGTTTGCCTTCGACAGTTTTGTCGATCGTGCTTTTCCTTCCCCCTTCTTCACCAGCCTCCTTTTTTTCTTTGCCTTGATCGGTTTTGGTACGAAGGCGGGAATTTTTCCCTTTCACGTCTGGCTCCCGCATGCTCATTCGGCGGCACCCAGTTACATCTCCGCTCTGATGTCCGGTGTCATGATCAAGACGGGGATCTATGGGCTCTTAAGAGTCTTGACTTTCCTTGGGACTCCGCCGGTCTGGTGGGGAAGTGTCTTGATCCTGCTCGGACTCTTCTCCGCTTTTCTCGGTATCCTCCATGCCTTGGTGCAAAAGGATCTGAAGCGCTTGCTAGCCTACTCCAGCATTGAGAACATTGGGATCATCATGGTCGGGATGGGACTCGGAGTCATCGGTATGGCCGAAAAGAATTCACTGATCATGCTTCTCGGTTTCGGTGGGGCCCTGTTCCACGTCTGGAATCATGCCCTTTTCAAGGGACTCCTTTTTTTTGGGGCAGGAAGTGTTATCCACGCTACCCACTCACGAATCCTTGAACGGTTGGGCGGACTCTTGAAAAAAATGCCGGTGACGGGCACCACTTTTTTCATGGGGGCTGTGGCTCTCTGCGGTCTTCCACCCCTCAATGGTTTTGTGAGTGAATGGTTGATTTATTGGGGGGGCTTTCATGGGCTTTCAACGCTCTCTCACCTGCCATTCTTTTTATCGGTTGCCGCCGTTATTGGGATCGCCTTTGCGGGAGGATTGGCCATCGTCTGTTTTTCGAAGGCCTTTGGTGTTGTTTTTTTGGGGGAACCGAGGGGGACAAAAATTAATGAGGTTCAAGAAGCGACCCTCTCTGAAAGAATCGCCATGGGGATGTTGGCCCTCCTCTGTGGCATTTTGGGGCTCTTTTCCAACCTCATCTGGCCGCTTATTGAGCAGACCACGGCAACCCTTGATCCCCTGATTCTCGACCCAGCCCATGAGGTTGTCGTGCCTCTCCTCTCCCTCAGCAGAATTTTTATCCTCCTTCTTGGTCTTTTCCTGATTCTTTGGGTGATTCGTGCCTTGATTTTCCGGACGAGGGCTGTTCGCAAATCGGTCACGTGGGATTGCGGTTTTGCCCTTCCCTCTGCTCGAATGCAGTACACCGGTGCCTCCCTGGTTGAGCCGCTGATGAACTTTTTCAAACCGATTTTGAGAGTTGAGACACGTTGTGAGAGGCCGAGAGGACTTTTTCCAAAAGAGACCTGTTTTGAACAACAGGTTGAGGACCTTGCGGAGCATGGGATCTTTCGTCCGTTGTTTCAAAAGATTTCCGATCTCTTTTCGGCCTTGAGGGCACTTCAGGGCAGTCATGTTCAAAATTATCTTGTCCTGATTTTTGGCGCCCTGATTTTTTTGATCCTGTGGGAGGTCTGGTTTGGAATCTGAATTTTTCTCTCTCATCACCCCTCTTCTGATCTTAACGGGGACCCCTCCATTCTTCCTGGGGGTGATTGCGAAGACGAAGGCGTTTTTTGCAGGACGGAAAGGACCCCCTCTCTTGCAGGCGTATTATGATCTTGCAAAACTCCTTCGGAAGGGGGCCGTTGTGAGCCGGAGTGCCTCTTGGCTCCTCCGTATCGCCCCCGTGGCAATCCTTGCCTCCCTTCTGGTTGCGGGACTTCTTCTCCCGATCGTGGGAGAGGCACCTCTTCACTTCGAAGGAGATCTGATTCTTTTTGCCTATCTGCTTGCGGTTGGTCGTTTCTTTACGATCCTGGCGGCGCAGGATGTTGGTTCAAGCTTTGAAGGGATGGGGGCCAGTCGCGAGGCGGCCTTTGGGGCGTTGTCGGAACTCTCCTTCTTTTTGGGACTCCTCGTCTTGTCGATCTTGCACGGGACGGTTTCCTTAAATGGCCTCTTTGAGGCAACCTCCTCCCGCCTCCTGGTGGCCCCGGTGATCTTTCTCCTTTTCGGGACTTTTTTTTTCACCCTCTTGACGGAAAATTCCAGGATGCCGATCGATGATCCGACGACCCATCTGGAACTCACAATGATTCACGAGGTCATGATTTTGGATTACTCGGGACCAGACCTGGGGCTGATTCTCTACGGCGCTTCGGTGAAGCTCTTCCTCTTTATGGTTTTTGTATCCCAGATCCTTTGGCCTCCTGTCGGCTATCTTGGCCCTTTAGCGATCGGCGCGCTCCTTCTTAAGGTGACGGGTGTGGCGATTGGAATCGGTGTTGTCGAGGCAGCGGTTGCGCGTCTTCGATTGATAAAGATTCCACAACTTCTCATCGCCAATTTTGTCGTTACTGCTCTGGCCCTGCTCGTGATGCTTTTTGGAAAGGGGATCGGATGAACTGGATCTTGATTGGGGTTCTCCTCTCCGCCTTTTTTATTCTCGGCATCTCCCGACTTTCGGCCTGCATCCGCGCCGTTGCGTTTCAAGGGGCCTTGCTTTCGGTTCTTCCGATCTTTGTGAAGGGGTGGAACGACCCTCATGCCCTTTTTCTCTTCGGTGGAACCCTCATCATCAAGGCGATGGTGATTCCATCCCTTCTCTTCCGTTCCATCCGCGAGGCGACCATCCGTGAGGAGGCGGAGCCGATCGTCAGTCTCCACCTTTCTCTTTTGGGGGGAGGGGGAATCATGGTGGCCGCCTTTTCAAGCCTGAACGCCCTCCCGCATCTTGCCCCCCCTTTTTCGCCCCTTTTTATTCCTGCAGCGCTCTCGATTGTCCTGATCGGTCTCTTCCTCCTCATCTCGCGAACCAAGGCGATCAGCCAGGTGATCGGGTTCCTCGTGCTGGACAACGGGATTTTTCTCTTCGGGATGACGCTCGTTGCCGAGTTTCCGATGACCGTCGAGCTGGGGGTTCTCCTGGATCTCCTGGTGGGGGTCTTCGTGATGGGGATTATGATTTATCACATCAACCGGACGTTCGACCATATTGATACGGGGGCCTTGGCGACCCTGAGGGATACCGAATGATTGCCATTTCATTGGTCAGCATTCCGGTATTTTTGGGGTTTGGGATCCTCTTTTTTAGAAAAGAGGAACAGAGGAGGCTTCGCCGTCGAATACTTCTGGGAGGGGCGGTCTTTCATCTCGTCGGCACCGCCGCCCTTCATCTTTCAGAACCTCAAGCGTTGGGGGAGCTGTTTATCACCGTCGATTCACTCGGTCTCCTTTTCCTGTCGATCACGAGTCTTCTTTTTTTTCTCGTTGCCCTTTATGCCCAAGGCTATTTTCATCATGAGCATGAAGTGCCACGAGAGGGTGTAAGTCATCTCTTTGTTCCGTGCATGTTCTTCTTTCTGGCAGCGATGACGCTTGTGACTGTGACCTCACACATAGGCCTCTTGTGGGTTGCGATCGAGGCGACAACACTCGCCTCGGCACCGCTTATCTATTACCATCGTCACCACCAGGCCCTGGAGGCAGCCTGGAAGTATCTCCTCATCTGTTCCGTTGGTATTGCCCTGGCGTTCTTGGGGATCTTCTTTACGGCCGTCGCAGCGAAGGGGACGGGGATCCATCTCTTCGTCTCTTCACTCTCTGCCCAGGCAGGATCCATGGACCCTCGTTGGCTCCGGATCGGTTTTCTCCTGGTTCTCGTCGGATTCGGGACGAAGGTGGGGCTTGCCCCCTTGCACAACTGGCTCCCGGACGCCCATAGTGAGGCGCCGTCACCCGTCTCGGCCCTTCTCTCGGGGGCCCTCTTGAATTGTGCCTTCCTGGGGATCCTGCGCTTTTATCAAATCTTGATAGCCGCAGGGCTCGCGGAGTTTGCCCAAAAACTCCTTATCCTCCTGGGTCTCATTTCACTTTTTGTTGCCGCCCTCTTCATCAGCGGTCAGCGTGATTACAAGCGGATGCTCGCCTACTCCAGCATCGAGCATATGGGGATCCTCGCCCTTGCGGTTGGGATCGGGGCCGATTTTGCGGGTCTCCTCCATGCGGTCAATCATTCTCTGACAAAGGCGCTTTTGTTTCTGGTTGCGGGACAGATCCTCATTCTCTATCGGACAAAGATTGCCTCCGATGTTCATGGTCTTCTGAAAACAATCCCGCCTACCGGCTTCCTTTGGGTCTTCGGCGGGTTGGCGATTATCGGAACACCCCCGTTCAGTCTCTTCGTGAGTGAATTCTTGATCCTCAAGGCCGGCCTTGCCCGAGGGCATTTTGTCGCTATGGGCCTCTACCTTCTCTTTTTGGGAATTATCTTTGTCTCCTTCTCGAGGATTCTCTTCGCCATGGTTCAAGGGGATCGACGGGAACTGCCTGTTAAAACCGTTCCTTGGTCGATGCTCTTTTCGCCGGCGTTTCTCGCCGCCTTCGTGCTCCTTTTTGGTCTCTATCTTCCGCAACCGGTCGTCGTGATTCTCAGGGAAGCGGCCCGTCTTATTCGGGGTGTCTCATGAACCGGTTTTCAAGCCTTCAGAATGCCCTCCCACTCTCTATTCAAGAGATCCCCGTGATGGACCTTGATTCCTGGCGGAATGAAATCCTTAAAATCTGTCGTGAGTCCAAAGGGAGACTCATCGCCCTCTTCTCTGCCCCGGCAGGAAAGGTCTCGCGGCTCTTTGGGGTCGTGGGAATTGATCAGCATGGAGAGCTCCGAGTCGGTGCGACGGACCTTGGTCCTAACAGGAGTTATGCTTCGCTTACCCCGGAGCTCCCCGAGGCGCATCTCTTTGAAAGGGAGCTCTTTGAGGAAGAGGGGATCCTGCCAGAGGGTCACCCTTGGCGGAAGCCGGTCCGAAAACATGAAACCGGCCCCGAAGGGGCGTATCCTTTTTACGAAATTGCGGGAGAGGAGATCCATGAGGTGGCCGTTGGGCCGGTGCATGCCGGGATCATCGAACCGGGACACTTTCGTTTTCAATGCCACGGGGAAAAGGTCCTGCACCTTGAAATTCGGCTTGGATACCAGCATCGCGGTGTTGAAAAGCTTCTTCCGAAATCAAAACCGACTCGGCGTGCTGTCCTCGCCGAATCGGTTGCGGGAGACACGGTAGTTGGTCATGCCTTGACCTACGCCCACGCCATTGAGGCGCTTGCCGGCAGGTCGGTTCCTCAAAGGGCCAAGTGGCTTCGCGTTGTGGTGCTCGAATTGGAAAGACTCTCTAATCACATTGGCGATCTGGGAGCCTTGGGGGCGGATATCGGTTTTCTCCCTGCCTCGGCCTATTTTGGAAGGCTTCGCGGAGAATTCTTAAATCTCCTCATGGAACTCACCGGAAACCGATACGGCCGCTCGTTTATTCGACCGGGTGGGGTCCTCACGGATCTTTCTGAAAAAAAACGGGTGGATTTTCAACGACGACTCGCCGTGACATCGCGCGAAATTCGCGAGGTGGCCGATCTCTTTTTTTCGACCTCATCGGTCCTCGCGCGTCTCGAGCATACCGGCGTGGTGACCCGCGAGATCGCTCAGTCTCTCGGTCTGGTCGGTCCTGCCGCACGGGCAAGCAATCTCATACGTGACATTAGGCACGACTATCCAACCGGGGCGTATCGTTTCCACTACATCCCTCCCGTCCGGCTTACCTCAGGGGATGTCTATGCACGGGCAAGGATCCGGTCTCTGGAGGGCAAGCGGTCGTTGGAGTTTCTTGAGGAGGCGCTCAAAGCGCTTCCCCCTGACAAGATTTTTCATCTCTGTGAGGGGTTGCAAGCCTCTTCCCTGGTTGTCAGTTTGATCGAGGGGTGGCGTGGCGAAATTGCCCATATTGCGATGACCGATGCCCGAGGGGAGATTGATCGTTACAAGATTGTCGATCCATCGTTTCACAACTGGATGGGGCTCTCTCTTGCAATGCGTGACGGACAGATCTCCGACTTTCCACTTTGTAACAAGAGCTTCAATCTTTCGTACGCCGGGCACGATTTGTAGGAGAGAAGAAAAAAGTGTGGGACCTTCTTAAAAATCGGTGGAAACAAAGGTACAGGACGCAACCCTTTCCTCCAAGAGAGTTGCTGCCGGAGCCGTTTCGCGGGAGACCGGTTATTGATCCGAAGAGATGTGAGGACGGCTGCCGGCGGTGTGCCGAGGTCTGTCCCACAAGTGCCATTTTGGCCTCTCCGCTCCGGCTCGATCTTGGCCGATGCCTCTTTTGTCAGGAGTGTGTGTTGGCCTGTCCTGAAGGGGCGATCACTTACTCTCAGGACCATCGGATGGCGATCGGAAACAAAACGGATCTTCTCTTGACCGGAGAGGAGATAAAGCTTGCCCAGGCCTTGGATCAAAAGATGCGAAAACTCTTTGGGCGATCTCTCAAGCTCCGGGAGGTCTGCGCCGGAAGCTGCAACGGCTGCGATCTGGAGCTCCAGGCCTTGAATAATGTCGTTTTCGATCTCTCCCGATTCGGGATCCAGTTTGTCGCCTCGCCCCGTCATGCCGACGGACTTGTGATTACGGGACCTGTTACGAAAAACATGACGCTTGCCTTGATGAAGAGCTACGAGGCGGTGCCGGATCCGAAGATTGTGATTGCGGTCGGGGCCTGCGCGATCAGCGGTGGACCGTTTGAGGGGAGTCCTGAGGTCTTAAATGGGGCGGACGGGACAGTGCCGGTTGATCTCTATATCCCAGGTTGTCCGCCACATCCCCTTACGATCCTGGATGGACTTCTGAGATTGTTAGGCAGGATCGAGGAGGAGGATCACCCCTTGAAATCCATATAAATTCCATGTAGACGCCTCCCGTTCATGTCAGACGATTTTGAATCAGCGGTATCCTCCTGGACCTCCCAGCTTGAAAAGGGGGGACGGGATGTGCTCGAAAAGGCACATTCCTGGGAACTGTACGAGCAGACCGTAGCGACCGGTTTCTATCCCTATTTTCAGGCATTGGATGAGAATCAGGGCCCGATTGCGCGCTATGAAGGGCGACAGATCCTCATGTTCGGCTCCAATAATTATCTGGGACTCACGACCCATCCCAAGGTGCGTGAGGCGGCGGTCCAGGCGGTTCGACAGTACGGGACGAGCATGACCGGTTCACGCTTTTTGAACGGGACCCTTAAACTCCACGAGGAACTCGAGGGACGACTGGCCGAGTTTTTTGGCAAGGAATCGGCGCTTGTCTTTGCCACCGGCTATCAGGCGAACCTCGGGATGCTGACCGCCTTGATTAACAGGGAGTCGGTCGCCGTTGTCGATAAGTATGCCCACGCCTCGGTTCACGACGGGTGTCGTTTGATGCAGGGTGAAAGCATTCTTTTTAAACATAACGATTGTATCGATGCCGAGCGGGTTTTATCCGACATCCCTCCCGATCGTGGTGCCTTGCTCGTCGTCGATGGTGTTTACAGTATGGAGGGGGATCTGGCTCCACTGCCGGATCTGGTCCGTTTAGCCAGAAAATACAAGATCAGGATCGCCGTCGATGATGCCCACGGTCTTGGTGTGATGGGACCGGGGGGAAAAGGGACGACACATTATTATGGTGTTCAGGATGAGGTCGATCTTTTGGTCGGGACCTTCAGTAAATCACTGGCCTCGATCGGCGGTTTTGTCGCCTCGGACAAAAAGACGATCGACTTCATAAAGCATTTCGGTCGTCCCATGATTTTTTCCGCATCACTCGCCCCTTCTTGCACCGCTGCGGCGTTGGTGGCGCTTGAGATCTTGGAAAATGAACCGGAGCGGGCCGATCAGGTCCGGAAAAATAGCTCCTTCTTGAAGAGAGGCCTGGATGAGATCGGCTACGAAACTGGTCAGGCGGCGTCAGCGGTTGTTCCTGTTATCATAGGAGATAGCATCAAGACGTTCATGATCTGGAAGGAATTGATGGACCTGGGTGTTTATACCAATCCGGTCCTCTATCCCGCGGTTGCCAAGGGGCGGGAGCTGTTACGGGTCAGCTGTCTTGCCACTCATACACGGGACCATCTCCATCAGGCGCTCGATATTTTCAGAAAGGTCGCCCAGAATTATGAAATCGGTTCACGTTGAGCCTGTCGTCAGCAAGAGACAGCTCAAGGAGTTTATTAAGCTACCGTGGCGGATTTATGAGTCGGACCCCGCGTGGATTCCTCCTTTGATTCAAGAGAGGCTCGATTTTTTAAATCCAAAAAAGAATCCCTTTTTTGAACATGCGGATGTCCAGCTTTTTTTGGCCTACAAAAACGGCGAGCTAGTTGGCAGGACTTCTGTGCAGATTGATCACCTCTTCAACCAGATTCATAAGGAGAAAACCGGTTTTTTTGGATTCTTTGAGTCCGAAAATGATCCCGAAATTGCGGTCGCCTTGATCAAAAAATGCGAAGGCTGGCTCAAAGAGAAGGGGATGACAAAGGTTCGTGGCCCTTTTAGTTTTTCCTCAATGGATGAGTGCGGTTTTTTGGTCGACGGTTTTCAATATGCACCTTTTATCCTTACAGCCCACAGTACCCCCTATTATCCTGCCCTGGCGGAACAGGCCGGCTTGGGGAAGGTGAAGGATCTCTACTGTTGGAAATACGACGGGAGGAATCCGATTCCCGAAATGCCGCTCGCGATTGCCGAAGAGGTACGGAAACATCCGGGGCTTGTCGTGCGAGAGGTCGATCCAGGACACCTCGAACGGGATGTTCGGATTATCATGGATGTTTTTAACTCCGCCTGGTCTCAAAACTGGGGGTTTGTTCCGATGACCGAGGCGGAGCTCAAAAAGGCGGCGCAGGATTTTAAATTGATTCTTGAGCCGACGATGGCGTTGATTGCCGAGGTCGATGGGAAACCGGCCGCAATCTCATTATCTCTTCCTAACATTAATCAAGCGATTCGGGATCTCGATGGGAAGCTCTTCCCGTTGGGTCTATTGAAACTCCTCTACCGGGTGAAGCGGAAAAAAATCAGCGGCTATCGGCTCATCGCGCTTGGAGTTAAGAAGGAGTTTCGTGGTTCCGTCCTCGGTGGTCTTTCTGTCCTCCTCTATGTTGAGATGCACCGGCGTGGCAAAAAACTGGGGCTTAAAGAGTGTGAGCTCTCTTGGACATTGGAAGATAACGAAAAGATCAACACGGGTATCGAATTTATGGGAGGAGAACGATATAAAACCTATCGCATCTACGAGAAAACGTTATGACAACAACCCTTCAACAAGCCCTTATTAAAGCTGGTTTGGTCAAAAAGGAACAGGCCGACAGGATTCAGAAGGCCAAGGTCCCTGCGAGAGTCCATTCATCGGCCAAGCCCAAGTCCGTCGGATTTATTGAGCGCAAACATCTCCATCATATCCGGACCGACTGTGAGGCGTGCGGAAAGAACTCGCCCGATGTTGAGTATTACGAACATCAAAACAAAAGCCTCGCCAGGAAATGGCTCTGTGTGCAGTGTGCCGATACCCACAACATTCTGGACACCTATCGCCAGACGATGCAGAGCTCCCATGCCCAAAGCAAGCTATTCCGGCGTCAGTACGGTCCGACCAAGGTCTTTAAATGATACCAAAGAAGGCATTTGTCACCGGCGCGACCGGTTTCTTGGGGAGTCATCTCATTGACCGGCTCCTCGAGAAGGGATGGGAGGTTCATGCCTTGGTCCGCAAGTCGTCCAATCTCCGCTGGCTTTCGGGGAAAAAGATCAATCTTTATTACGGTGATGTTGTTGGCGATCTTGCGGCCCTCCGGGAAGGTCTTAAAGAGGTCGATCTCTGCTTTCATTTGGCCGGTGTCATCCGGGCAGCAAGGCCCTCTGACTATGACAAGGTTAATGCCGAGGGGACCCGGAACGTCCTCGAGTCGTTGCTTCAAGTCAACCCCAAGGTGGGGAAGGTTGTTGTGGTGACGAGTTTGGCCGCCTCCGGTCCCGCACAGAATGGGAGGCCACTCAACGAGACAGATGACTGTCGTCCGGTCACCGATTATGGGAAGAGCAAGCTCAAGGCCGAAAAAATAGCGATGAGCTATTGTGACAGGCTACCGGTCACGATTATCCGCCCTCCTGGCATTTATGGTCCGCGTGACACCCAGATTTACCACTATTTTAAGATGGCAACGCGAGGTTTTATTATTCTCCCGCGAGGAGGCGAGCGAAGGCTGAACCTTGTGCACTCGGACGATGTCGTTCAAGGGATTCTGTTGGCCGCTGAAAGCCCACAATCAACCGGCGAGACTTTTTTTATTGGAGACGGTGAGAATTACAGTTGGGAAGAGATTGTGGATCAGGTTTCGGCGGCCGTCCGGCCCCGAGGCGTTTTCAAACTGAGGCTTCCCAAGTCGATGGGCTATCTTCTGGGGGGGTGTGGTGAAATTTTCATGCGGCTGACCGGTCAGATAATCCCGATCAACCTCACCAACATAAAAAATTTTTTCAAAGGAAACTGGATTTTGGATATCGGCAAGGCCCGGCGAATTCTTGGTTATAGGCCGACCCATCCACTGGCCGAAGGACTTCAGGAGACCGCGGCGTGGTATCGCAAGCAGGGCTGGCTTTAGCCCATCCTATTCCTGAGATCTTCTACTGCGGCTGGCTACAAGGCCATGGGACTGCGTTCTCGGGTCAAAAAGTCCTCGACATAGCGCACGGCTATGCCTCCGGGCTTTTTGACCCTGCGGCCTTGCCCCCTGGCCTTTCGCTCGACCTCGCAACGAACATCCCAGGAATAGGATGGGTTAGTGGAATTAAGCGGTTTTTGATTCGATCAATCCAACAATCCCTTCCGCCGAGTTCAGTGAACTTTCCGCCAATTTTTTATCAGGAGAGACACCCCGTAAGGCCCCTGCGGCATCCGGATATTTTAATGGGACATAATATTCCGAAAGTTTTTTTAGAGTACCGATATGCTCATCCAGCCAGTCCACCTGCATGAGTTTCAAGAGACGGATTAACCCATGATCCTTAGGATAGCTTTTGTCTTGATAGACAAGATATCCTTTCATCGCCTTCTCAACGGCCTGCTGCGATAGAACACAAACATGAGAGAAGAAACCATCTCGGAGACCTGCTTTTGCAAACGCCAGATCGTCTCTCGCATAGTCAAACCATTCCTCATGCAGCTTTTTCATAGAGTATTTTCCCTCTCTTTACAATTTCATCACGAAAAAATGGTCTTTCTTTGACTGCCTTGGCAAACTCGTCGGGTGTATAAACAAGGAAATCGATGTCGATATCATAATTGAGAAGATCGACCAATTGATCAACTCTCTTAAAGTAGCTAAGAGAGGTCTCCTTGATGACCACCATATCGATATCCGAATTAGGCCCCACATGGTCGGTTGCTGCAGAACCGAAGAGAATTACCTTTTCCGGATCGTAATATTTCTTCAGATCGTCGAGGACCTGTTTCACATTTCTTTCAATCTCCTCCCGTCTTTTAAGATCCGATATCATCAGAACTTCGGGATTTTTATCCTCTCGCATCTTTTCGATGATTGATTTTATTTCTACGGTGAAAGGATATTTTTGATTCCAGCGATAGAAGGCGGTCCCTGTCCTCTCGACCTTTTCGAGAAGACCACCCTTTGTGAGATATTTCAGCTCAAGCCCGACTGCATACGGGGATTCTTTGATCTCAGTTGCAACCTGTTGGGGGTAAAATTCATAGGACGAATTTATCGTAAATAAGGCTATTATCTTCCGCCGGACGGCTGATTTAACCAATAAATCAAACATATTATATATATACAATAAATTTGTATATTTAACAAATTAATTTTTATCCGCCTCCGCCAGAAAACCCCGCCGTCTTGCGGGGAGCTTCATTTCTGACTGGCAGGCCGAAGTAGTTTAGATCAGGAGCAGCAGGCCTCTTTATCTTTCTTGCGGCAAAAAATCAGTGCATCAATGGAATAGCAACCGGCGCCTGTGAGCAACAGCGAGAGGGCGGTTCCGCCGTAGAGGAATGCCATCTCTTTGTGGTCCCATGGATCGGTCGCATGAAAGACAAAGAAGGCGGTCCCCATCGTGAAAAGGATCAGGAAGGAAGCAAGGCGTGTGAAAAGGCCCAAGGCGAGAAGAACACCTCCGACCCCTTCGCTCAACGCGGCGGCCCAGGCGAAAACGAGGGGGAAGGGGAGCCCCAGCTTTGCCGTCACCACGCCATCGGCAAATCCCTGCATATCCCCGTTGATCTTGCCCCAACCGTGCAGGGCAATACCATAGCCAATGAGAACTCTTAAGGTGAGCAACCCGAGTGCTTCGAGACGGGCCTTCCAAGGACAGTGTACCATATAGTTATTCCCCCTTTGTTGGTTAGAGATCTGGAAAGAAAAATCTGATTTCAACCTTTGCCGTTTCCGGTCCATCCGACCCGTGAACGACATTTGCGTCGATGCTTGTTGCAAAATCGCGCCGAATCGTCCCCGGGGCCGCCTTCTGCGGATCGGTTGCCCCCATGACCTCCCGGTTTTTGGTAATGGCGTTGTCCCCCTCAAGGACTGAAACAAAGACAGGTCCTGAGGTCATATATTTTACAAGAGATTCGTAAAACGGCCTTCCCCGATGAACGGCATAGAACTCCTGGGCCTGATTTTTTGTGAGATGGATCATTCGGGCGGCGACAATCTTTAACTCCACCTTTTCAAAACGTTTCAAGCATTCCCCGATGAGGTTTTTGCCAACGCCATCCGGCTTGATAATCGACAGCGTTCTTTCTTTAGGCACGATAAATCTCCTTAAGACAGGGTGCGATCTCTACGAGACTTCTTGCCACACGAACCCCCGCTAACTCAAGTGCTTTTACCTTTTCCTTTGCGGTTCCCTTACCGCCGGCAATGATCGCTCCGGCGTGACCCATTCGCTTTCCCGGAGGGGCCGTCATTCCGGCGATAAAAGAGACGACCGGCTTTTTGACAGCTCTTTTGATGTAATCGGCCGCCTCTTCTTCAGCGTTCCCTCCAATCTCACCGATCATCACGATCGCCTCGGTCATCGGATCTTCATTGAAGAGTTTCAGGCAGTCGACAAAACTGGTCCCGGGGACAGGATCTCCCCCGATTCCGATACAAGTCGACTGCCCGAGCCCCATTCTCGTAACCTGGTCGACTGCTTCATAGGTGAGGGTTCCTGAACGTGAAACAACCCCCACCTTTCCCGGTTTATGAATGTGGCCTGGCATGATCCCGATCTTGCATTCGCCCGGTGTAATGATACCAGGGCAATTGGGGCCAATGAGTCGAGTTTTTCCCCCCATCATGTTTCTCTTGATCCGCACCATGTCGAGCACCGGGATTCCTTCTGTAATACAGACGACGAGATCGAGTTCGGCCTCCACGGCCTCCTGAATTGCTGTGGCGGCGAACTTTGGGGGGACATACACAACGGAAGTGGTTGCCCCCGTCTTTTCCTTCGCCTCCCGGACCGAATTGAAGATCGGTATCCCCTCAAACTCCTGTCCCCCTTTGCCGGGGACCACGCCGGCAACGACCCTTGTTCCGTAAGCGATACACTGCCGCGTGTGAAACTGTGCCGTAGTACCCGTGATTCCCTGGGTGAGGGCCTTCGTATTTTTATTAATGAGAATGGACATCGTTTTTAATGCACCATCTTGACCACTTTTTCCGCAGCTTTTCCAAGATGGTCCTCCGCAATGAGGGCCAGACCGGAATCCGCGAGAATTTTCTTCCCGAGATCGACATTAGTCCCCTGGAGTCTTACAACGACCGGAACCTTCAAGTGGACCTCTTTGGCGGCCGCTACAATCCCTTGGGCGATCGTATCGCATTTCATAATGCCGCCGAAGATATTGACAAGAATCGCCTTCACCTTTGGGTCGGCCAAAATAATCTTGAAGGCGTTCGTGACTTGCTCGGCAGTCGCTCCGCCTCCGACATCAAGAAAATTGGCCGGCTCTCCCCCTGCGAGCTTGATGATATCCATTGTGGCCATCGCAAGTCCGGCCCCGTTGACCATGCAACCGATCGTACCGTTCAAGCTGATGTAGGAAAGCCCATGCTTTTTGGCCTCGACCTCCTTCGGATCCTCTTCCTCCAGATCACGCCACGATTCAAATTCAGGGTGGCGGAAAAGGGCGTTGTCATCAAAATTAATTTTTGCGTCCAGTGCCAGCAGTTCACCCTCTTCCGTCACAACCAGCGGATTAATTTCCAGGAGAGAACAGTCAGACTGCAAATAGGCCTGATACAATGATTTAACAAATGGGAGAAATTGTCTGGTCAGTGTCCTATCAAACCCCAGTTTTTGGGCGATCCTTTCCGCCTCTTTTTCGTCGACTCCCGTCAGGGGGTCGACGGCGATCTTGAGGATCTTTTCAGGACTCTTCTCGGCGACCTCTTCGATTTCAACGCCCCCGTCCGAGCTCGCCATGAGGGTGACCCGCGACGTCACGCGATCCAAGACGGCCCCTAGATACAATTCCCTTTTGATCTGACAGCCTCTCTCAATGAGGAGGCGTTTGACAATTTTCCCCTCCGGTCCTGTCTGGTGCGTGACGAGCTTCATCCCAAAAATATTTCTTATGTGTGATACGGCCTCTTCCTCGGTTTTTGCTACCTTGACTCCACCTCCCTTGCCTCGTCCGCCGGCGTGAATCTGGGCCTTGACGACGAGAGGAAGCGGGAGACGCTTGGCAATCCGGAGCGCCTCATCGATTGAAAAGGCGGCTTGGCCTTCAGGAACCGGGACGCCGAACTTTTTGAGAAGCTCCTTCCCCTGATATTCGTGAATTTTCATTAAGGCAGGCTTCTAGCAAATAAGGGAGCCGTGGTGCAACCAGAATTAGGTCAGCTACATGTATTTAGTCTCTAATGGCAAAGAAAAAAGGATAAAGATCGTACCAAGGGGCCGGGCTTGTTCTTTTTTGATAATATTTTGCCCCCGACTCGGATAAGGTCCAAACCCAATCGGAGTTGGCGTCGTAATCCAGATTTTCAAGTCCAGCAGGGCCTTCATAAATTATTTCGCTTTGTGGAAAACCTCTGTCGTTGGGACCATTATAGGTTAATCGAACGATGTGGCTCGGATTATCCCCATAACTTGTGGTAACATAAAACTCATATTTATCTCCATCTGCGTTTTTGAGAGCGACCCCCTGAATTTTAAATGTTTGTCGTGGTCCTTTAAAAATATAAAGGGGGTTTGGATTTAATCCTCCGCCCGATTCAAAACGGTAGCCAAATATTTGCACTGGGTTTTCTTCATCAAACTTCCCTGTCCAGAGAATCGGTTGATGCAAGTGATCTTCGCTGATCGATAAGAATGAAAAAAAATTGTCTGTGCTGAAGGAATCGGCATCTTTGTAAAGCTCCGTAAATCCCCATCCGTTTTTGTTTATTTTGCCCCGGGTTATGGGAAAGCGGTGTATCTCTCCTCTGTCGGGGATGTAAAAGGCCTCCTCATGCCAAGCCACTCCCCCAACATGCCCAAAGTAACCGACATCGGGTGTTTCATAGAGGGCATAAACATGATTTAATTTTCCTTCCTGATCCATTTTTGCAATGAGAGAGGGTTGACGCTCTTCTTCATCGGCGACATTTTTATAATAAAAGGAGAGATAAAAAGAATCCCCCACTTTGTCGATTCCTTGGGGAATATAATGATAATTTAAGAGTGGGAGTGGTAATCTTTTTCTGACTTTTTCTTCGTTGCCATATTTGCTGATTGTTTTGCTGAGGCGGTGATCGAGGAGTTCCGTGTTTGAAAGATAGTCGTGATAAGAGGGCATTCCTTGATGGGGGGAATTGTCTTGAGGCATCAGGTTGAGTTTTAAATAGTTGTCGATTCCTGCCGCATAGTTGCGAACGGTGAGGGAATAGAGATAACCCTCATAATAGTCTCCCTGCCAATTTTTGCCCACAAGAGGTTTGTTCTTGCTCTGTCGTACTTTCCAAAATCCGCCCTTGTTTTCCTCGGCGACCTGTTCCCCATTGATAAAAAGCTGGCAAGAAAATTGATCATTTGTTTCTTTACATCGCAAAGCAACCCGCTGCCACTGATCTAACTTGATGAGATCGCCTGTTATTGTGAAGAGTTGGCGGCCTCCAAAATAGACTGATCGTAACCACGTTTGTCCAACCAAAGATCCATTTTTAATCATCAATGCAAATCCCGTTTCGCCAGAAATGTTTGTAAAAATGGGTCGTAGGTTGTCGACGCGTCTGGGAGAAAGGAAGGCTTCAATGGTATAGGAAGAGCGTTCATTCGAATCGTTCGTGTTGATTGCTTCCCTTCCCTGGATATAGCCATCGCCATCAAACAAGGTAAAATAATATTTTGGAAGGGAACCGGGGGCATCGAAAGTGATGATTTGTGTTTCATCTTTTTCGGTGGGCGAAATCCAAACGGGCCTTGGTGAAAAGTGTGGACGATAACGAAAGAGAACGCGGTGGTTATATTGGGTTCTTTCTTGGGCAATCAATGGTGTAGCAAGAAACAAGTGGAGCGTTACAAAAAACAGAATCGAAAACTTAAACATTTGAAAATTATACAAAACAACCAGGACTTTAGCAAACATTCCTAGGTAGGTAGGTGGTGTCCAAGTCAAGCCGGGATCATATCTTCTCCGACGAGGGACCTCTTCCTCCACTCGTCAAGGGAGACCTCATCATGAAGCGCCTTGTCGATCGAGCGATGGAGCTCGTCCAGACCGAACGGCTTGATGAGACAGTCGTAGATGCCGAGCCGCATTGCCTCCTCCAGATCGAGGGAGTCGACAAAACCGGTAATCAATATCACTTTTGTGTCAGGTGAAAAATCCTTAAGATGTTTGATTGCCTTGAGACCATCGAGACGGGGCATCTTGTAATCAACGATGGCCGCATCGAAACTCTTCCCCTTGCACATAAACAGAAATTCCTCTCCGTCAAAGGCGCATTTGACCTCATACCCTATTTTCTCGAGGAAACGCTGGAGCCCGTAGACCAGTATCTTGTTGTCATCGGCAATGATAATACTACTCATCTTGAAACCCTCCTGCCTGACTCTGTAGCAAACAGGATGCCAGTGGTCTCTTTCCCCACCAACCTCTTTGAAATAAAGGGCTATCTTTAAAACCCGATGCCCGGTTGTCTCTCTTCCGATCAGAACCTGTTTTCCGGATTCGGAAATGTTTATCCGGTTGCATCGATTTCCGGAAATGCAGTATGAGGAGCGATTCCATGGGGCTCAAAAACTTTGAGAGACTAAAAAACCTAAGCAGTTGGAGAAAACTCTCGATTGCTACTTGGCGTGCCCCCAACGATCCAACCGTCTATGGGCAGCTACCAATCGATTTCACCGCCTGTCGTGCCTATCTGGAGAAGATCAACAAGGACTCCGATATCAAGATTACGGTAACACATCTCGTTGCCAAGGCGGTGGCGCTTGCCCTGCGCAGTTTTCCGGATTTAAACGGGATCATCCGATGGAGAAGGATTTATATCCGAAAGACCGTCGATATCAGTCTGCAGGTCGCTATTGAACAGAAAGGGAGGGCAGAGAAACCGGATCTTTCAGCCGCCAAGGTGGAGAATTGTGATGAAAAGAGCCTCCAGCAGATCGCACGGGAGCTTAAGAAGAAGAGTGAGAGCATCCGTACGGGGAACGATCCCCAATTTCGCTCGACCTTGAGGATGCTTGATCTGCTCCCACCGCTCCTCCTTACCTGGGCCGTCAAGCTCATGGTCTTTTTGACCTTTGATCTGGGGCTCGCCTTTCCGCGTCTTGGACTTCCACGCGATCCATTCGGTTCGGCGATGGTGACAAGCGTCGGGATGCTCCGGGTTCCGTCCGGTTTTGCGCCTCTCGTTCCGTTATCTCGTGTTCCGATCATTGTCTGTGCCGGTGAGGTGAAGGATCAACCGTGGGTTATAGAGGGTCAGCTCGTCGTTCGTCCCGTGCTTGATCTGAGCTTCACCTTCGATCATCGCTTTATTGATGGACTGACCGGTTCGCGAATGGCCAATTATCTTCGAGGAATCATCGAGAACCCCGACAAGTTTTTTTAACGATTTAAGATCGCCGTAGAAATCATGAGAGCAAGTCCGGCGACCATCCCGATACCACCCGTCCATCGCAGTGCAGAGATCGGAAAGAGGTGTGGCCTTCCGCGGACGAAAAAAATGCGGTAATGGACTCGAATCGCACAGCCCAGTAGAGTCAGAATTCCTGAGAGGCAGAACAGGGCGATACCGGTTTTCGAAAACGGATAGAACGGATCCCTCTCCATTTTCCAATGAAGCGTGGGGGGATCTGGATACTGAATTTCTATTTCCTCCAGAAAAGCGGCAGCCCCTCCGTCTGACATCGCGTCGATCGATCGGAGCCATCCGTCATAATAAGGCGGATCGACGCCCAGGCCATGCCATGGCGTCTGTTTTCCAACGAGCTCGGCAAAAAATTCTATTTCATCCGAGAGGCTGTATTCTGACGGAAAGTAGTCGGCCAGCCGATAGTGATTCCAGAGCCGGTCAAGCTCCTTTGAGTCGTCCTTGGAGAGCTCGTTCGTCCGGAGATCCGGATTTATGATAATTTTCCTCAAAAACGTGAGGTCTTTTTGATTATCTGTGACGCCCGCCTCATCGAGCGCCTTCTCTGCATAGCGAAGAAAAAGGTGTGGCATTGCATCGGGCAGTAGAGGATTGCTGTAATAAAGGGCATGGGCGAGCTCATGCGAAATCGTTGTACTGTGTGTGCTCTTCGTGCCAGCATCGTACTTTGCCGGATGGCTCAGAAGGAAAATCGCTCTGTCATCTGTGCAATGCAAGCCATCAGCATTTTCATCTTCGACAAAACGCTCTTCGATGACATCTTTACACAAGTCGCCAATTCCATTGGACTCGGCGAGCATTTCAAGCTCCTGGGCACTACCAAGGTAGAACCGGATCGATTCATAAGGGGCAAGATGGACGAATGGTGCAATGGAGGCGGCTCCGAGCAGGTTGTCAAGGACCTCGGCCTCACGGATCGAAACGGTCCCCTGAGCCGTCTGAAGGGTGATCGTTTTTCCATCGATCATGACGAATCTGTTCCCTATGACAATTTTATGGCGTGCCAGAAACTGATCGATACTCCTGTAAAACGCGTGGCGCTGTTCCGGATGCTGGTACGAAAATGTCTTTTCTGTTGGAGCAGTACGGAGTTGGTTCGAATCGCTGATTCTGAGACTATGGGATAATGGGTCCTGACCGGGTGGCACGATCCAGCTGTCGATAACACGGAGGTAGGGGGTGTTACCGATCTGCCATTCTGTCTCCAGTCTTCCCATCGAATGGGATTGATCCGCCGCCGTCAAATAGAAATCTTTCTGGCGGACCGTCTTTCCGTTTGGAGAGGTGACACGCAAAGTGACAGACCAGTGATACCCCTCATCCTTCGGTCCCCTCACAAGATCAAAAAATTCTACGAGGCCGTCCTCTCTTTCGACTCGATATTGACGGTAACCATGGCGGGAGTGGTAAAGACCCTCGGTTGGAAGGATCAATATGGTTCCAGCATCAACGCTTAGCAGGTCCTGGCCGGCAATGGAATCTGTCACGAGCCTTTCCTTTGAGAGTTCGCCGGTGACCAGGAATGCCTGCAATTGTTGGAGGAGTTCTGGTTTGTCTGCAACCAGGCTGTGCCCAAACTCATCATAAAGGGTGATGGAATCCTCTGCGTTGATTGTATTGGGATCGCTCCCACGGGAGAAGAGGGAACCCGAGGAGAGCTCAAGCCCCCGTCTCCGGAGGTAGGTTGGATGAATAGAAAAGTCCGCCATGGGTCGTCACTAACCTTTTCGGCTATTTTCGGGATTTGTTTTGGTATTTTTTAGGACCGCGAATCAGCAATGCGCCGCAGGGCGATTGCAACGCCAGGGTACCGTTCCATTAGTGGTTCAAGTTCAGATGCTGGCAGGCGCAGAACCCTCGCCTCCGTTAGGGCCGTCACGGTGGCGGATCGAGGGGTGTTGTTGACAAGTGCCATTTCTCCAAACATCCCACCCTGACGATGACGATTGATTGAAAAACCCCAGCCATGGCGAACGTCGAACTCCCCTGAGAGGACGACATAAACATCCCGATCGACCGCCCCACGGCGGATCAGGTTTTTCCCCTTTGGAACCGTGAGGAGTTCACCGACGGAGAAGAAAAGATCCTGAAGGGGAGGGGAGAGAGTCCCAAGGGGAGATTTCTGAAGGGCGGTGAATGCCTCCTTCTGGGTCTGCCACTTTTGGAGAAACTTCCTTCGCAAGAAATCCAAGGTGTAGGGAGTGAGGTCCTGACAATCGACCTCCAGGAAAAGCGACTGCATACTGGGGTAGACGTCGGCATTCCTTCTTTCACCAACAATCGCTCCTTCGCCGAAGAAGCCGTTTGGCCTCACGGCAATCACCTTGAGACCCTGGCTGACCTCCACTTCACCATCCAGAAGGATATAGAACTTCCTTCCCTCTTCTCCTTCCCTCATGAGAGGTTCTCCTAGCCCAATCTGACGTAATTTTCCGGCCTGAAGGAGCTCCTCTTTGAGAGAAGGGGGAAGAAAATCAAGGATTGGGAGTCGGTCGATGGTCTGACGTACCACTCGATTTGGAGACAGAGGTTCAAAGTCCGGCAGATGACCTGAAAGATCAATGAGACCCTTGTGCCCTTCCTGCCATTTGGGCACTTTGGCATCGTCGGCCGCTTTCTGCCCGATGTGGTAGACAAAGACATTGGAAGTATCTATTCCCTCGCTCCCAAGCTGATCCAGAAGTTTTCGGGTCCCCTCCGGTGGGGTGTGGATCGGTGCAATTCCTCCTTCCAGAAGAACAACGAGCGGTGGGGAGGTTCTGATACTATCGCGCAATGCCTTTATATGTCGGATGATCTGTTCGGCCCTTTCCCGGTTCATGACAGGAGGCTTGTTGTCTTTTGGTTGAGTATGCTGCCAGATCCCTTCTGGATCGGCGTAGGTATCTCCTGAAAAACAGACGATCGGTCTTCCTGCTTTCAAATCTGGTTTGGTGTAGATGTCAAAACCGATCGTTGGGATGACATGGAAGGCATAATCGGCTCGGAAATGAAGTCCATTGATCTCCGTAAATCTCTGCGGCAGGAGCGGGACAAAGTTCCATTGAGTAAGTCCCTCCTGACGTCCTCCCAGGGCGAGTTGATATTGTTCCTGGAGCATCTCAAAGATCGTTGGTGTTGTGTAGACCTTGATTTTGGGAAGGGAACGTAACAACTCCGGGACTGCCGGGCCATAGTGGTCTGTATGTCCATGGGTCAGGATAACCCCTTCGATTGCCTCCAGGGGCAGGCCGTTCTGTGCGAAGTACTCCATCGTATTTGAGGGGGGATCAACGAGAATGACACGGCCGCGATTCCAGATCATAAAACCGCTCGTGTTCTCTCCTAATGCAAAACCATGTCCGGTTCCGAGCGGCCACAGAACTGGTCGTCCCTCCAGAAGAACCTTCTGTCTTGCCGCTTGCAGCGCTTCGTCGCGCCATCTTGCCTGAGGTGAAGGTTGGGCGGTAGGAGGGAGGAACTTCCGAAGATCAAGTCGTCCGAGAAATTCCCCCTGATCGGTAATGTCATAAATGAGCGGGGCTACTTTTTTTATGATGACTCCATCTTTTGAGAAGAGACCCTCGGCATTAAAGGATCTAATGCTTCTCCGTGCCGCGGCGGGAGCGGCCCGAAAACCTTCTTTCATCTCACGGAGGGAATCAGGGATCCCCACGGCATCCGGGGGATACTCATTCCGGATTTTTTGGGTAAGCGCGGGGTCTGCCGGCCCATCGTGGGCCAGATCAAGAAGGGTTTCGAGACGCTTGGCTGTCCCCGCATCAGGGGCGACAAAGTTGAATGTGGTCCCGTTCGTCACATAAAAGTTGTATTGGGGAAAATCGGCCGCCAGGAGCCCGACTGTCTTGGGCACAAAATCGAGATCCACGACACAATTCAATGGAACAAGGTGGGGGATTCTCTCCTTCGGAATATCCCTACCCCCATTCTTAAGATAAAGATCGAGGACGTCTTTGTTGCTCCACATCTGGAGGCCGAACTGCCATAGGCCGCCACTTGTCTGAACGGTAATACCCCCATGCGGTAGGACTTTAACAAGACCTTCGGGGACTTCTGGCACTGCCTGTTGATTTGTCACGGGAAGGAATCGTTGTGTCAGCACACCGGTCTGTCGGCCGACCATCATATAGAGGAGTCCCTCCCCCAGCTCCATCTTGAGTCGTTCGAATACGGTCAGGTCGGCTGTTTCTTCCATCCCGGTCATTTCGAGGCTGATCCCCGTTCCAATCGACAGGATTGCCTGAAAAGGTTGGAGACAGATGTCCTGCAGAAAAGTGGCGCCGAAACTGTAACGGCGCAGAAGCCCCATTCCCAAAATCGTTGAGGGACAGGAGTAAAGAAAGCTTGTTACCCAATCTTTTGCCAGGGGGCGTTCTGATTGATCCTTGATCCTACGATAACCAGCCATCGCCATTGACGTGGCTCCTGCAAGAAATAAACTGCCTAAAAACCCACCGGCATTTTTGACAGAACAATTCTTTCCAAAGAGTCTGGACTGGATCGGTGCAAGAGACCGTGTGAAGAGATTGAGCACGACGGTTGTGGCAAGGAGTTCGCCACCTCCTGAAAAGGTGGTGAACCGTTGGGCGTATTGATCTTGCCACGCCTCGTATGAACTTAGGTACTGACGTCCTGTTGCGGCGGGATTGGCTAAGAGAAGCCCGTTCGTAATGGCATACTCCCCCGCACCCGGTTCATAGTGATAGGATCCGGTTAACGGAAGAGGAAGGTTGGGGCTAGAACTCATGTAGGACGATTGTCGGAGAGGGCGGAGCAAAGGTTTCTATAAAATTTCCTTGTGTTGGTTTTTGGTGTTGGTTTTTGTAAAAAATTAGCTAAAATTAATTTTAATATTGAAGTTTTAGCTAAATTGTAGGAGTATCCCTTTATGCACTCGCCCAGGAAAACAGTGACAGCGACAGAGATGAAAAACAGATTTGGGGATTATCTGAACCATGTTGTTCGCAAGAGAGAGCCCGTTCTGGTTGAAAAGCATGGAAAGCCAGTCGCCGTCATTGTCAGGTTTGATGACTGGAAGGGGTTGGAAGCAAAGAGAGTGGAGCGAGAACATCCGTGGATTCGAAAATGTCGGGAATTGGCCGATCGTATTGATAAAAACCATCCGGATTCCAAACCGTTTTCCGCGGTTGATTTGATGCAATCCATTCGTGAGGAGTATGAATGAACGCCTCTCATGAACTTTGTGTCGACGCCAATGTTTTTGTTGCCGCCCTTATCAAAAGGGAAAGGCATCATCAGATTGCTGTGCAATTAATCAATGTTCTTCTTGAAAATGAAATTCCGTTGTTTGAACCGGAAGTTGTCCTTTTTGAAGTAGGGACCGCATTTTATCGGAAGAGGGCCGAGGGGGCTGTCAGTGACGAAGAAATGGCGGATGCCCTTGATCTATTTTTTCAATACCCGATGATTTTTGAATGGCAGTCCGAGATTGTTCGAAACGCCGTCCGCCTATCGCTCCGTTTGTCTTATCGGGGAATTGCCGATTGCTGCTATCTTGCACTAGCTCAGAAGAGAAATATACCCCTGATCACTTTTGATGAGAAACTCATTGCAAGGGGGCGAATATTTTACAGGAAGATCAGTACTCCTTCAGAATTCTTGCAGTTAACTCCCCAATAATTTCTTAAACATCCTCTTGGTGGCCTCTTTCTCCATCTCACCAATGGAAGTGGTCAAAGAGATGTTTTTGGGACAGGCCTCCACGCACATCTGGGCGTTGCCGCAGTCCTCCAGGCCTCCCCCTCCCATGATCGCATCGAGTCGTTCATCGGCGTACATCTTGCCGGTCGGGTGCATATTGAAGAGGCGGACCTGGGAGATCGGGGCGGCACCGATGAAATCCGATTTATCGTTGAATTGGGGGCAGACCTCCAGACAGCAGCCGCAGGTCATGCAGCGGGAAAGCTCATAGGCGATCTGTTGATCGGCCGGATTCATTCGGGGACCCGGGCCAATGTTGTGGGTCCCGTCGATCGGGATCCAGGCCTTTACCCTCTTCAGGTTTTCAAACATCTTTTGACGATCCACACGCAGGTCTCTTATGGAGGGGAATTTGGTCATCGGTTCGATCGTGATCGGTTGTGAAAGGCGGTCGATCAGTGTGGAGCAGGCCTGACGGGCGCGGCCATTGATCACCATGGTGCAGGAACCGCAGACCTCTTCCAGGCAGGAGTCATCCCATACGATCGGCGTCGTCTTTTCCCCCTTCGTATTGATTGGCTTTTTTTGGATCTCCATGAGGCAAGAGATGATGTTCATGCCGGCACGGTACGGGAGCTCAAACTCCTCCCAATAAGGTTCTGAATCTGGCTCGTCACGTCTTTTGATTCTGAGTGAAATAGTTGATGGCATCGTCGATTCCTGTTTAAGAAGAGGCGTCGTACCGCCGCGGGCGCGGTTTGATATACTGGGTGTCAACCTCTTCGTACGAAAACTGTGGCTCCTGATTGGCACCGACAAACTTTGCCTTCGTCGTCTTGAGCCAATTCATATCCTCCCGGTCCGGAAAGTCCGGTTTGTAATGGGATCCACGACTCTCATTCCGTCGCCAGGCCCCCAATGTGACAACCCGGGCCAGAAGTAGCATATTATAGAGTTGTCTTGCAAAGAGCAGTTCCTTGTTGGCCCAAGAACCCCGGTCTGGCAGGGAGATCTTCTGGTATTTCTCCAGCAACTCCTGGATCTTTTCGTCCGTCTTTCTCAGGCGGTCATTGTACCGCACAACCGTGACGTTTTCGGTCATCCAGTTACCCAATTCTTCATGAAGTGCGTGTGGGTTGATGCCGTTTTCCCTTTTTAAAAGGGACTCATTCATTTCATTTTCTGTTTGCGTGGCTCTCTTGAAAAGGTCTTCATCAAGGATCTCGGAGAATTTTGAAAGCCCCTTGATATAGCGGACAACACTTGGACCTGTTATGAGCCCCCCAAAGATGCAGGAGATAAGGGAATTGGCGCCGAGTCGATTGGCGCCATGATACTGATATTCAGACTCGCCGGCGGCGAAGAGGCCGGGGATATTCGTCATCTGGTCAAAATCAATCCAGAGTCCTCCCATCGAATAGTGATAGGCCGGAAAGACCCGCATCGGCACCTTCTTGGGGTTGTCACCAACAAATTTTTCGTAAATTTCAAGAACTCCCTCCAGCTTGCGGCGAAGCATCTCCGGATCGAGATGGGAGACATCAAGATAGACCTGGGGTTTGCCATCGACTCCGAGCTTCAGGTCGTAGACGACCTTGAAAATCGCACGTGTGGCGACATCGCGTGGAACCAGATTGCCGTACTTGGGATACCACTCTTCGAGAAAATACCACGGCTTTCCATCCTTGTAGGTCCAGATTCGGCCTCCCTCGCCCCGAATCGATTCTGACATGAGGCGAAGCTTGTCCTCTCCGGGGATCGCCGTAGGATGGACCTGCACAAATTCGCCATTCGCATAGATCGCCCCCTTCTGATAGCAGATGGAGGCGGCACTTCCCGTACAGATGGTCGAATTGGTGGAGCGGCCAAAGAGGCTCCCCGGCCCGCCTGTGCAGATCACAACAGCATCGCCCCGAAAGGAACGAACCTCCATTGTATTGAGGTTGATTGCAACCATGCCACGACAAACGAGCGAGTCGTCCATAATAGGGGACAGGAATTCCCATCCTTCAAATTTTTCCACCTTCCCTTCGGCCTCAAAGCGGCGAACCTGTTCATCCAGGGCATAAAGAAGTTGCTGGCCGGTTGTGGCCCCGGCGAAGGCGGTCCGATTGAAAAGCGTCCCGCCAAAACGGCGGAAATCAATCAGACCTTCCGGGGTTCGGTTGAACATGACCCCCATTCGATCGAGCATGTAGATGATTCCAGGCGCCGCCTCGCACATGTTCTTGACAGGGGTCTGGTTGGCGAGAAAATCGCCACCATAAATTGAGTCGTCAAAATGCTGCCAGGTAGAGTCTCCCTCCCCCTTGGTATTGACAGCGGCATTGATTCCCCCCTGGGCGCAGACCGAGTGGGAGCGACGAACCGGGACGACGGAGAAGAGCTGAACTGGAAATCCGGCCTCGGCCACTTTAATGGTGGCTGAGAGACCTGCGAGTCCGCCACCAACAATGATGATTTTAGGTCTGCTCATACAAATTGTAACAAAATGCTGATCCCCCAAATTGTGAGCAGCACAAAAAGCCCCATAGTCAACGCGGAACTAACTCGTTGTGCCTTTTGACCGATTGTAATGCCCCAGGTGACCAGAAAACTCCAGAGGCCATTCGAAAAATGGAATACGGCGGAAATAACGCCAGCACAATAAAACCAGAACCAGCCGGGCCTTTGCAGAATATGGGTCATCGTATCAAAAGTCATCTCCTCTCCGGCAAGGCCTGTCTTGATCCGGGTCGTATAGGAGTGAGTTGCAATGAAGACTAACGCGAGAATCCCGGTCAAACGTTGCAGGAAGAACATCCAGTTGCGGAAATAGCTGTACTGCGCAAAATTATTCTGTCCCCTGTAAATGATGGCGACCCCGAAGGCGGCATGCAAAAAAATCGGTAGATAGATCATCCCGATCTCCAGAAGAACAACCATCGGCAGGCTGACCAGAAAACGGGTATGCTCGTTATAGGCCTCAGGAGAGATGAAGGCGTAGGAGTTTGAGAAGAGATGTTGCAACAGGAAACCACCGACCGGCAACATACCGGTAATCGACATCAGTCTCTTTAACAGGAAAGATTGTTGATGAACCATTTGTTAAAGTACAATCTGAGAGACGAGCTTTTTCACATGATCCACACTAGCGTCAAACATTTTCTTCTCTTCAGGGGTCAGTTTAATCTCGATGATCCGCTCGACACCACCACGGCCGATCACGGCGGGGACTCCCATGTAATAACCCTGCACGCCGTATTCACCCTCCAGGAAGGCGGCACAGGCGAGTACCCTTTTTTTATCTCTCAAGTAGGATTCCGCCATGCTGATTGCCGAGGCGGCCGGTGAAAAGAAGGCGCTACCGGTCTTTAAGAGATTGACGATCTCTCCCCCCGCCATCTGGGTTCTCTTGATGATCGCCTCTATCTTCTCTCGAGAAAGGATCTCGGTAATCGGAATTCCGTTGACCGTGCAATAGCGGGGAAGGGGAACCATATCGTCCCCGTGTCCCCCCAGGACAAGGGCCGTCACATCCTCTACGGAAACTCCGAGCTCCATTGCCGCAAAAGTTCGAAAACGTGAAGAATCCAGGACACCCGCCATCCCGACGACACGATTCTTTGGAAAACCGGTGATCTTTTTCATTGTGTAGACCATCGCATCGAGCGGATTGGAGATCACAATGACAAAGGCGTTCCCACAGTACTCCTTGATATTGGCGGCGACGCTCTTCATGATCTCCACATTTTTTGTCAGGAGATCGTCCCGGCTCATGCCCGGCTTTCTCGGAAGTCCGGCCGTCACAATAACGACATCGGCCCCTTGGGTGTCCTTGTAGTCATTGGTCCCAAGGAGGGTGGCATCAAATCCGTCGACCGGACCACTCTCCTGGAGGTCGAGTGCCTTCCCTTGAGGAACTCCCTCGACGACGTCAAAGAGGACAACGTCTCCCAATTCTCGTTGAACGGCTAATTGTGCAAGGATACCGCCGATCTGACCGGCGCCAATCAAGGCGATTTTTGGTCGTTTCATGAGAGGCTCTCTTATTACCGTGGCCTCAGGATGGCAACATGTTTTAGGTCATTTAGGCACCTCTAAAAACTACCCATCTGCTGTGTTGCCCGCTTCATCCGCGTCCTCACGTACCTGAAAGTACGCTCCGGTCGCGGTCTTGCGGGCGCCTTGCATCTGGGCCGTTTTTCGAGGCACCCTAAAATTTGAGTTATCAAAGATTCCCATTTCAAACAGGTTGCGAAAGCGACCTGCCTCGGATTAGAACAGCCAACGGTGTTTAAAAAAATTCTCATTGCCAATCGGGGAGAGATTGCCGTCCGAATTATCCGGGCCTGTCGTGAGTTGGGAGTATCAACCGTTGCGGTTTTCTCCGAGATTGATCGCGAGGCACTCCATGTTCGGATGGCGGATGAGGCGTATCTTTTGGGACCGGCCCCGGCCTCTGAAAGCTATTTAAGACAAGAGAAGATCCTGGAGGTTGCGAGAAGAACGGGAGCTGAGGCGATCCATCCCGGCTATGGTTTTCTGTCGGAGAATGCCGATTTCTCGGATGCCTGTAAAAAGGCGGGCGTACAATTTATCGGTCCCTCCGGCAGCTCCATGAGGATGCTCGGGGACAAGATCGCAGCACGTCAGGTGGCCGCCAAGGTTCGGGTTCCGACGGTTCCCGGGATGGTGAAACCACTCAAGGATTCGGAAGAGGCAAAAACGGTTGCCGAACAATTTGGATATCCCGTGTTGCTCAAGGCTCGTGCGGGTGGGGGGGGGAAGGGGATGAGAAAGGTGAGTGCGCCGGGCGAAATAACATCGGCCTTTCAGCTTGCTTCTTCGGAGGCGAGACAGTCATTCGGTGATCCGGCGCTCTATCTGGAAAAATATATTCAGGAGCCCCACCATATTGAGGTGCAGATCCTGGGTGACAGGAAGGGAAATGTTTTTATTCTGGGTGAGCGGGAATGCTCGATTCAGAGGCGTCACCAGAAGATCATTGAGGAGTCTCCTTCACCGTTTGTGACACCAGCGACCCGAAAGAAGCTTTTCCAGGCGGCAGTCAAACTGGCCCGGGCGGCAAGGTATGAAAATGCCGGAACACTCGAGTTTTTAGTCGATAAGAATCAGAAATTTTATTTTTTGGAGATGAATGCCCGTCTTCAGGTCGAACACCCCGTGACGGAACAGGTAACGGGAATTGATCTCGTGAGGAGTCAAATACAGGTCGCTGCGGGAAAAGCCCTCACCTCTCTCCCCCTGACGAGGGGGATTCATTCCATGGAATGTCGCATTTATGCCGAGGATCCCGACAACAATTTCATGCCGTCTCCGGGCAAGATTACCCATTTAAGAAACCCGGAAGGACCGGGTGTGCGTGTTGACTCGGCCGTTCATTCCGGATCCGAGATCTCCGTTTATTACGACCCCATGATTGCCAAATTGATTACCTGGGGTAACGATCGTCATGAAGCCGTTCTGCGGATGCAGAGGGCGCTCCGGGAATATCAGATCGTTGGGGTAAAGACGAATCTCCTTTTTCATGAGGCGCTTTTGTCTCATCCTGTTTTTCAGAAGGGGCGTTACGATACCGGATTTGTGGAGAGATCGATGGGGGAGCTCAAAAAAGAGATCCATTCCGGTTACGAAGAGATTGCACGGCTCTCTGTTGAAATCCATCGGCATGAAGCAACTCACTCCCGCTCCCTTGGTTCAGGTTTGGTTGAACCGGAATCTTTCTGGAAGAGGGAAGGCCGGCGTGAGGGGCTCCGATGACGAAGGAGAAAGATTATCGGGTGTTGGGGCCTGGCCATTATTCTCTGCTGGTTCACGGCCTGTCTTATGAAGTTTTTGTAAGATCCGGAAAAAAAGGGTATCTCGTCGAGGTGGGGGGGCACTCGATCCCTGTCTTTTTGGGTGACTCTCCCGGAAAGGGAAATGGTGAGGAGCCCAATGGGTCTGCAGAGATTATTTCCCCGATGCCGGGACGCGTGATCGGTATCAAAAAAAAGGAAGGGGAAGAGGTCAGGAGTGGGGAGGGGGTCTTGGTTGTTGAAGCGATGAAGATGGAGAACGAACTTGTTTCGTCCCGATCCGGTCGGGTGGTCAAAATTCATGTGGTTGTTGGGGACCGTGTTGAATCAGGGCAAGTATTGGCGAGGATTGAATGAACTCCTGGGAGCCGAGAATGACGGACTACAAAAATGATCTGAATGATCCGGGACAGTTCCCCTTTACCCGTGGAATTCACAAGACGATGTACCGGGGGCGTTTTTGGACGATGCGTCAGTATGCCGGGTTTGGGACTGCGGAAGAGACGAATCAGAGGTTCAAGTATCTTCTGGACCATGGACAGACCGGACTTTCGGTCGCCTTCGATCTTCCAACTCAGATGGGGTATGACTCGGATCATCTGATGGCACGTGGAGAGGTTGGGCGAGTCGGAGTTGCAATTGATACCGTTGATGACATGGGGCGTCTCCTGGACGGCATTCCTCTGGACCAGGTTTCCACCTCTATGACGATCAATGCAACCGCCTCAATTCTTCTGGCCCTCTATCTGGCCGTGGCGGATCGACGCGGGATTTCCTGGGACAAACTGCGCGGGACGGTTCAAAATGATATTTTAAAGGAATACATTGCGCGGGGGACCTACATCTACCCCGCCTCCCCGTCGCTCCGTATTATTACGGATCTTTTTACCTTTTGTCAGAAGCAGGCCCCCAAATGGAATGCGATCAGTGTTTCCGGTTACCACATGCGGGAGGCTGGCTGTACTGCCGTTCAGGAGGTTGCCTTTACGCTTCAGAATGGGCTCGTTTACCTTCGGGCAGCGACGCAAGCGGGACTGGTTGTGGATGATATTGCCCCGCAGATCTCCTTCTTTTTTGGGGTTCATAACGATTTTTTGGAAGAGATCGCAAAGTTTCGGGCCGCCCGCCGCTTGTGGGCCAGGTTGGTCCGTGAGAAGTTCAATGCGCAAAAGGAGGAATCCTGCAAGCTCAAGTTTCATTCGCAAACGGCTGGTTGTTCGCTTACCGCTCAACAGCCCCACAATAATATCGTTCGTGTGACCCTTCAGGCGATGGCGGCCGTTTTGGGAGGGACCCAGTCACTCCATACCAATTCTTTTGATGAGGCGTTGGCACTTCCCACAGAAGAGTCGGCGCGAATCGCCCTCCGGACCCAGCAGATTCTGGCTCATGAATCGGGGATTGCAAATTCAGCAGATCCGGTTGCCGGTTCTTATGCGATTGAAGCGATGACGGATCGGATTGAAAAAGAGGCACTGGCGTTGATGAGGAAGGTCGATGCGATCGGTGGAACACTTCGGGCGATTGAAACCGGCTTTATCCAGAAGCAGATCCAGGATGCCGCCTATCTTTGCCAGAAGGAGGTGGAAGAGAAGAAACAGATTGTGGTGGGGGTGAATCAGTTTCGTCTGGAACAGGAGGAGTCCCCTAAAATCCTGCGGATTGACTCCCAACTGGAAGAACGTAAGAAAAAGGAGCTTGCCCGGTTTCGATCGGATCGAGATCCCAAAAAGGCAGAGCAAGCTTTAAAGGCGATCGAGACGGCGGCCAAGGGGAATGATAACTTGATCCCTTTGATGATCGAATCTGTCAAGGCCAAGGCAACCGTTGGTGAGATATCGGATCGATTGAGAAAGGTTTTTGGAGTCTATAAAGAAAATGTTGTAGTCTAAATACTTCGACTCGTAATGACTATGACGTATATACAAAGCCAAAAAAATCAACAAAATTACTCGCTCAGCACTAGTCCTGAGTAAATAAATTCGTCACCGACGAGCAGGGGCAGGGCGAGCAAGAGCTGGGAGAAGACGTCGGGTCCGGGAGTCAGGAGACCGGCGATCAGGAAGCTCAAGACGATGACATAACGTCGTGCCTTTTTCAGTTGGTCGCGTGTTACGAGTCCCATGCGGGCGAGAAGGGTCAGAAGCACCGGCATTTCAAAGACGAGTCCGAAGGTCAAAAGCATTTTGGAGATGAATCCGAGGTATTCCCTCATGTGGGGGAGGAGCTGGATGTCGGTCCCCACCAGAAGTGCAACAAAAAACTGGAATCCGATTGGAAAGATCACAAAGTAGCCGAAGAGGGCTCCTCCGACAAAAAACAGGGTTGAAAAAAGGACGAACGAGAAGGCGATTTTTTTTTCACCCGGGAAAAGCCCCGGAGAGATAAACCGCCACAGCTGGTAGAAAATAAAGGGGGAGCTTAAAAAAAGACCCGCCAGGAGCGAGACCTTGAGATAAATGATCATCGGCTCGACCGGATTGGTTGTAATGAAAGAGGAGTTGGAGGGCAGAACATCAAGAAGCGGTTTTTGCAGCCAGCTGAATATCTCTTTGGAGAAGTAGAGGGAACCGGCCACGCCGGCTCCCAAGGCAATGAAAGAGCGGATCAGGCGGATTCGGAGCTCGATTAAATGCGCCGTCAGTGATAGTTTCTTCTCAGACATCTTTTAGATCCGATTTGATCTCGTCGATCGATTGTCTGAATTTACGGATGGCCCGTCCCAGCTGTGTAGCGATTGACGGGATTTTCTCCGGTCCGATAAAAATAAGAGCCAGTGCCAAAACGACGAGCAGTTCTCCTGTTCCGAGACCGAACATAACCGCTCTATACAGGGAAGAAGGGGCGTATTGCAATACGTCCTTGCCTGTATATTATGGGCCGGGTGAATGAAACGGCTGTCATTTGGGATGAACGCTACCTGTTGCACCATACGGGCCTTTGGCACCCGGAGCGACCGGAGCGGTTGAGGGCGATCAAAAAAGTTCTGGATGAAAAGCCGGTTGGAAAATTGCTGACTCGCCTCGAACCCCGGATGGCGACTCGGGAAGAGATTTCACTCGTTCATGACTTTGAGTACGTCCAAAAAATAGAGAAAACCGCTGGGCATGAGATGCAGCTTGACCCCGACACGCTGGTCTCCCCAAGCTCCTGGGAGGCAGCCTGTCTGGCGGTGGGGGGGATGTTGACGGCGGTCGATTGGGTGGTATCCCCACATTTACTCCCTCCCCGAAACGCCTTCGCCTTTGTCCGTCCTCCCGGTCATCACGCCGAACGGGCACGCGCAATGGGATTTTGTCTTTTTAATAATGTTGCCATTGCAGCCGAATATGCGCTTCGCAAACCGGGAATCCAGAAGGTGTTGATCATCGACTACGATGTGCATCACGGCAATGGCACGCAGTGGTCTTTTTACAATCGGAACGATGTCTTCTACATCTCAACCCATCGATATCCTTTTTATCCGGGAACCGGTGCGCGGAAGGAGGAAGGGGAGGGAAAGGGGAAGGGGTACACACTCAACTGCACTTTTCGTGGGAGTGAGGGGGATGAGGAGTATCTGACCACCTTTGACAAAGAGATTATTCCTTCTTCCATGGACTATCATCCAGACCTTGTTTTGATCTCTGCAGGCTACGATGCCCATCGGCTCGATCCACTCGGTGGTATGAATGTCACGGCTGCCGGATTTGCCGAGATGACTTCCAAGATATTAGAGGTTGCCAGGCAGTCTTGTAATGGCCGACTCGTGATGGTCTTGGAGGGTGGTTACAGCCTTGAGGGGTTGGCCCAGAGCGTCGAGGCTTGTCTTGAAAAAATAGCGCTATAAAGATCTTGAAAGATCAATAAAGATCAATTAAAGTACTTGTATGACTAGTAATATAATGACGATCAAAGAGGCCGCCAGGTTTCTAAGGGTGGCACCGATAACGCTTTATCGGAAGGTTCGTCGTGGGGAGGTCCCAGCCTCCAAGTTGGGGAGGAGTTGGCGTTTTCATCGGGAACAACTGGAAGAGTGGATCAAGAAACCACCTCCTGTTCATCGCTTGCCCCCTGTCTCCTCCCCGTTGTTTCGTCATCTCTCAGGCCGTGAGGCAGAATCGACGCTTAAGTTTATTGAGGAGATTCGGAAAGAAAATGGTGTTGAGAAGGTTATTTTGTATGGGTCCAAAGCTCGTGGAGATTTTAGGGAGAATTCAGATATTGATCTGCTCCTGGTTCTTCATTCTCGCCCGCCTTTTCTTAAGAAAGCAATTTTAGAAAAAGCTCGCCAGATCAGTCTGGAAGAGGAGGTTTTGTTGCAGATTCTTATTTTGTCTAAACAAGAGTGGGAAGAGCCTTCGTTCAAAACTTTTCTCTTAGTCGAGAAAATCAAGAGGGAGGGGATTCCTCTCTATGGATGAAAAAGAAAAAAAGTTGGCCCATTACCGCATGAACCAATCCGAAGAGGCACTTCGTTCTGCCAAGGCACTTTTGGATATGAGTGATTATCGGGGAGCTATTAACCGTTTTTATTACTCGGCTTTTTATGCGACTCAGGCCCTTCTTATGCAAAAAGGGAAGGAGGCGCGTACCCATTCGGGCAATCTCCACCTCTTTCGTGAAGAGTATATTAAAACAGGGATCTTTCCTCAGGAAACCAATCAGGTATTGAGCGATCTCTTTGAGGTGAGGCTGGAAGGGGACTACGGATTTCCTGATGAGCCGGATCGCCACGAGGCTGACTTGGCGCAGCAAAACTGTGAAGAGTTTGTAAGTCAGGCGAAAAAGGTATTTCAGAAGGGAGCCTCACCTAAAAAGCTCCCAAAACAGCCATAAAAATTTCATAAAAAATGAAGAAACATTTCCGGGGGGGGGGGCGATAATCTTTCTGAATTTCAAATAGAGAGAGGAGTTTCAAATGGCTATTAACGGAATTACTCAAAGGATCTGGGCCTTGGATCGGAATTCAGATTCCAATGGTTTAGAGACAGTGCGGAATGGCATAGCGGTAGAAGGGGGGTCGTACTCTTCAGACACTTATTTTGATTTCAGGGCCCTTTTCGGTACCTCTATAGCCTTGGGCAGCGGTCTTGTTGCTGCCGCAGTCCTTAGAAGTAGGCCGGTATATAGAACGACCCTACGAGTAGGGCAATCATCTAACAGAGGAACTTCATCGGCTATGGTTGGTGTGTGGTTCATTCTCTGGAATCTCGCCTATGGGGTTCGTCGTGCAAGAGGTGAAGATGACGGTTGGCAAACGCTCTTTTTCGTCCTTGGATTACCCTTGACCATGATTTCTTGGATATTTGTTGATAGCGGCAGTAACGATTTCTTTGGTTTTGATGTCACCCCAAAGAGCCAGCGCTCTTAAGGCCGTCTTTACAAATCCTCAAACAGAAAATCGACGGCTCGGTCCCCCTTTTTCTTCTCTTGTGAGACAGGAGATTCGGGGGAGGGGGCTTTCTTGACAAACGCGGCGCGTGAGAGATCCACGAAAGACGGTACATGAAACTCCCGAATAGGAAATCGGGGTGCGACCTGCTTCATATAGTCGAGCCAGACCGGCGCGGCAATGACCCCACCCGTCATCTTCTCGCCGATCTTTATCTTGCTGTCGTAGCCAATCCAGACCCCGGTAATTAATTCAGGGATTGCGGCGATAAACCAGGCATCCGTTTCGTTGTTGGTCGTTCCTGTCTTTCCCGCGACAGGGCGTTCGAGCTCCCTGGCTCGTGCCCCGGTCCCTCTTTGAACGACCTCCTGCATCATATGGAGCATGATAAAGGCGGTTTGTGGGGTCAGCACGTGGCCGCTCGGAATGCTACCCCCGTACAGGATCTTTTTCTCTGCCGATGAGAGTTCAATCTCATCTTTTTCAATCCAGGGCTCCGCTTGCCGGATCAGTTCATCACGAATCAGTTCCGGATCGCCGTCCGATTTTTGATTAAACAGGATTTCAGGTGTCACTTCGCGGGGCTTGTTCTCCAGGAGGATGTTTCCAGACCCGTCGGTTATTTTCAGAATCGGGATCACCTGAGGATTGACCCCTCCTGCCACAAAAGTACCATACGCGAGCGTCAGTTCCTGGAGCGTGAGGTCATTGGAGCCGAGGGCCGACGAGAGGTACTTGACGAGCGGGGTTGTGATTCCGAGCTTACGTGCGTAGGCGACGGCATAATGGGTACCAATCTCGTTCAAGACTTTCACGGCAATAACGTTAATTGAGTGGGTGAGGGCGGTTCGTAGCGACATGGGACCACTGTATTTCTCACCATAATTTTTGGGGTTCCAGTATTCGTCCTGTCCGATCTGATAAACGACGGGGGCATCGACGATCACGGTTTGTGGGGTGTATCCCTTGTCGAGTGCGGCGGCGTAGACGATCGGCTTGAAGGCCGATCCCGGCTGCCTCAGTGCCTGTGTGGCACGGTTAAACTCACTTCTTTTATAGCTGTAGCCACCAACCATCGCCTCGATTTCGCCCGTTAAAGGATTGAGAGAGTAGAGGGCCCCTTCAATCTCCGGCTCCTGATCGACGAGAAAATGATCCCCCTCCTTGCGAAGCCAGTAGACTTCCCCTTTTCTCACGCTTTGGACGCGTCCTGCCTGACGAGGGAAGATTTTCCCTGACGTAAGTCCCACCAAGACTTCGATCGAACCATCAGATTGCCGACCGATGATAACGCCTTGGTAGAGACGCCCCTCTTGAAGAACAGTCCTTTGAGTCTCCTCCGTTTCAGAGGCAGGGAAGAGAAAGAAGTCCTCTCCTTCGGCCAGGATCTCTTCCTGGACTTTTTCGGCAAACGGGACGATTTCACTTTCTTTCAGTCTGTCCAGTGGGCCCCGAAACTCTTTTGTCTGGTCTACTCGCTCTAACCCACGGCGCAGAGCTTGCTCAGCGGCACGTGTCGACTCCAGACGAATCGACGTCTGGATCTGAAGGCCTCTCTGATAGAGGGACTCTTCGCCATATTTTTCAATGATCCATTGGCGGATAAACTCCACGAAATAAGGGGCCTGCCGAAGGTTAAAATCCTTGTCTATTCCATGACGATAGATCGTGAGTGTTGCTCTGAGCGCCTCGTCTCTCTCTGTGCGGGTGATGTAACCATTCTCATACATCTGGCTGAGCACATGAATTTGGCGTTTTCTCGCCTGTTCCTGGTTGTTGAGGGGCGAAAAATTTGTAGGGGCCGACGGCAGACCGGCGATGAGAGCGATCTCTGCAAGGTTCAGTTCCGCCAGGGTTTTATGAAAGTAATTGCGGGCGGCCGCCACGACTCCGTAGGCCCTGTTTCCCAAGAAAATCTGGTTTAAGTAAAGGTAGAGAATCTGTTCCTTGTTGAGACTCTGTTCAAGCTGGGTTGCCAGAAGCGCCTCCTTGATTTTTCTTTCGACCGACTTCTCGCGCGTCAGGAGGAGAGAGCGTGTGACCTGCTGGGTGATGGTTGATCCCCCCTGAACGACATGGCCCGCCCGGAGATTTTCTACAAAGGCCCGAAAGATACTTTTAAGGTCCACACCGCCGTGTTCCCAGAATCTTTCATCCTCGCTGGCGACAAAGGCATCGACAATCCGTTTTGGAATCTGATCATACGGGACCAAAAATCGGCATTCTTTCCAGAACTCCCCGATTTTTGTCCCATCCTTGGCGTAAACCTCGCTGACCACAGGGGGGCGGTATTCCGTGACGTTGCCTATTTTAGGAAGATCCCTTGAATAGTGGAGGTAGATAAGAACGGCTGCTGTCAGGAGACAAAATGCAGCGAGGCCGAACAAGGTTACGAGTATCTTGATAAAACGACCGATTCCTTCGGTGAATGATGGCATGGTCTTCCTGCTTAAAATTCCTCTTGATTCTTTGTCAATCGCGGGATACCGCGAGGGCCCATGAGGGTCCTGCTTTTCCTTTCCTCTCTTTCTCTGATTTTGGCCGTAACGGGGTGTCGGTTTGAAAAAACAAAGATCCCTTCTGCTCTTTCAACCGCCCCTGAGGTTGAGAGTCGGCCATCTGCTTTGCCCCCTGTTCCATCGGAGGTAACACCACCGGAGGTCTCCCCTCCAGAATTGCCCTCTCCAGAAGAGGCCGATGATGCCGTGACTCCAGCTCCTCCTCCCGCAAATCCCCCTTCACTCTCCCCGCCTGTAGCGATTCCTTAAGTTCAGCCCCTCAGGTAGGACTTGGATTCATAATCATCGAAGATTGACCCGTGCCGCTTGAACTCCTTTTGATAGAGTTTTGTCAATCGGGCAACGAGCTTCTTGGGATCTGTATCCGTAATCACCTTGGCACCGGTGTCCTTGATACGGCAAATGTCGAGGAGGACATCGATCTGATCCGCTATACCACCTGTATCCTGAAGGACGCCGATCAGTTTCCCTTCATCATAGGCGATGGCAAACTCCCCAAGGGTTCCTGATCTTCCACCAATAATGATGACAACGTCGGAGGAGCGGATATTGACGACCTCCCGTCCCATGAGACCCGAGCCGGTATAGATAAGGATATCGTGGTGCTTGGTTGGGGCGTCGTATTTGTGAACATGTTCGACCAGAGAAAGACCCGGGGAGATTCCGATCACAAGCCCCCCCTTCTGTTTGGCCCCCTTGGCAGCGAGATGGGGGAGACCAGGGCAGGCCCCCGTAATGACAATGCAATCCTTGTCGGCAATCGCCTGTCCCAGCTCGATTGCCTTCTGTTTCTGTTTATGGGTCAGTTTTTCGGTGGCGGAACCCATGACGCCAATCTTTATTTTCATGGCCATAATTGTCGGCTTTCATAAACTCCTTTATTCGTCGTCGTCCTTGTCTAAAGGGAGTTTCTGAAATCCTCCTTTAAGGAAAGGCTCTCTAGCATATATTCTTTTACTTGTGCCACATTTTTGCTAAACCCCCCTCTCTTATGAAGATAGCGGTTTTAACTGGAGGGGGGGACTGTTCGGGGCTCAACGCCGCCATTCGTGCGGTCGTTCGCCGGGCGGTTTCTTTAAGAGATGATGTTTACGGGATCCGTCATGGTTGGAAAGGGCTTCTCGAAAACGACGTCATCCGCTTGACGGTTGATGGGACCTCCAACATCCTTCCGCTTGGCGGGACGATCCTCGGTTCATCACGGGTCAACCCGTTCAAGGTCAAAAACGGTCTCAAGCGGTGCCTTAAAAATTTCAAACAACGGCGGTTTGACGCGCTTGTCTTTATAGGAGGGGAGGGGACGCTCAATGTCGCGGCGGCCCTTTCAAAGGCCGGTATTCCTGTCTTTGGAATTCCGAAGACGATCGACAATGATGCCCAGGGGACTGACTACACCATCGGTTTTGATACAGCCGTTCAGATTGCCACCAATGCGATCGATCGTCTGCACACGACCGCTGAGTCCCATCAGCGGGTTATGATTATCGAGGTCATGGGGCGTCATGCCGGCTGGATTGCCGCTTACGCCGGCATTGCCGGAGGGGCGGATGCCGTTTTGATCCCCGAGAAAGTTTTCCCCATGAAGACACTTTGTTCCATTATCGGGAAGCGGGCCCGGCGGGGATGCAATTTTTCGATTGTTGTTGTGGCGGAGGATGCCCAGATCAAATTGGAAAACGGACAAATTCTCAGAACCCCGTTGAGTCGTGACGAGTATGGTGATGTGAAACTGGGGGGCATTGGAGAACTTCTGGCCAGTGAGATCCGAAAGAGAATGGATTCCGAGGTGAGGGTTACGGTTCTCGGGCACATTCAACGGGGTGGGACACCGACCGCCTTTGACCGCGTTCTGGCGACGCGCTTGGGTGCTCACGCGGTTGAATCCCTTCACCGAAGGGAATTTGGACGGATGGCGGTGATTCGGGGGGATAAGATAACGTCCCTTCCTATTAAAAAGATGGCCGGTCGGGTCAAGAAGGTTGACCCCGCTTTTTATGAAACGGTCAGACTTTTCCTTGAGTAAGTTACTGACTTACACATAAGTAATAGAAAGATGATGCCTTCCAAAAATAATGAGAAAGATCCGAGGCAGACGAGGAGGCGCGACGCAGGCGTACTTGCTGTGGTACGTCGAGGAGCCGCCGACGAAGTCAATCGCTTGTGCTGCTGCTTTGAGTCTTGCGATCGGCAAAGGGGTTGCTGCCTGGTGGACCGGGGCCCTCGCGCTTTTTGCCTCGGCACTCGACTCGCTCGCCGATTTTTTTGTCTCCAGCGTCAATCTCTTTTCCCTGATGGTGGCGGAGCGTCCGGCGGATGAGGATCATAAATTTGGTCATGGCAAGGCCGAGGCGATCGCGGCGCTGTTTCAATCGCTCCTGATCGGAGGTTCGGTTATTTTTCTGGTCTATTCGGCCGGAAAACGTCTCTTAAGGGGGGTGAGGCCGGACCATCTGGAAGGGGGAATGGTTGTTATTTTCGTCTCGGCGGCGGTCAGTCTCTGGCTCACCTGGCGTTTGAACCGTCGGGCGGCCCAGACCGGTTCGGTTGTTCTCAAGACAGATGCCCTTCACTACGCGATGGATCTTTATGCCTACGGGGGAATTCTTGTCTCTTTCCTTCTCATTCGTACGACCGGCTGGTGGTTTCTGGATCCCCTGATCAGTCTTCTCATGGCCTGTTACGTCGGCTATCTGGCCCATTGCCTCGGTCGTCGGGCGGTTGATGAACTGATGGATCGTGAGGTTGATCCCTCGATTCGGCAAAAGGTGACGGAGATTGTGATGAGATACAAACCGGAGATTGTGGGGATACATAATTTCAAATCGCGCCAGGCCTCCTCAAAGATATTTTTACAGTTTCATCTGGATATGAAGAGCGATCTCACCTTTCTTCAGGTTCATGAACTGGAAGAGAGAATTGCTGGGGAGATTCGCCGCGAGATGGGGAATGTGCATGTCACCATCCATGCCGATCCGGAAGGACATGGATTGGATCAGACGGACTTGATGTGAAGCATCGCTATTTTCAGATTTGCCTTCAAGGCTTTCTCTTCTGGCTCGCCTACGATCTTTCCAGGTTTCCGGTCATTCCTCTCTATGCACAGAAGTTGGGGTTACCTCCGGAGGCAATCGGATTTGTTGTTGCCGCCTCGACACTCACCGGGATGTTCGGCAAATTTCTGGCGGGGGGACTGTCCGATGCCTTGGGCCGGAAGGCGTTAATGGTCTTTGCCTGTCTGATTGCTGCCGGTTTGCCGGGATTCTATTTTTTTGCCGACTCGGCAGGGACCCTTATCATCCTCCGCCTGTTTCATGGTTTGGGCACTGCGACGATGGGTCCGGTTGGTCGTGCCTTTGTCTCGGATATTGTCTCTCCGGAGCAACGTGGAAATCGACTTTCATCCTACACCGCCATGACCAATTTGGGGACGATGGCGGGTCGCTCGCTGGGCGGGTTTCTCCTCTTTTGGGGAGGTTTTCTGTTCCCTTTTGCGGCAAGCCTTCTGGCGGGGCTCCTTGCACTTGGCATTGCGCTTCGTTGGCCTTCGGATCGAAAGGATTTCGTTCACTGGAAGGAACTGTGGAATCGTCTGCTCCGCGGATTTTATGAGGTGGGGCAAAATCGTGTCGTGTTGGTGACAAGTCTTGCGGAGGCGATCCAGTACCTTGCCTTGGGAGCGGTCGATGCCTTTCTCCCGATTTACGCCAAGTCGATTCATTTGGAGGATTGGCAAATAGGCCTTTTTTACGGTCTGCAGACCGGCTCTCTTATTCTCATGAAGCCGGGGATGGGGTGGATCTCTGATCGTTTCGGGCGTCACCCGCAAATCATCATCGGGCTTTTCTCGGGTGCGCTTGTCCTCTGGAGGATTCCCCTGGAGACCTCGTTTGCGGCACTGGCGGCTTTGGTCGTCTGTTTTGGGATGACGATTGCCTTTGTGACCTCTGCCACAACGGCTCTTATTACGGACGTCTGTCAGAAGGAACATTATGGGGCGGCCCACGGGGTCTTTGGAACGATCATGGATGCGGGTCATGCTTCCGGTCCGATACTCTCCGGCTTTCTGATTGCCCGTTGGGGCTATCGATTTGGATTTGGAACGGCGGCCGTTGCGCTGGTTATTGCTTCTCTTTTGTTCTTCTTTCTGGTAAGGCAAAAGGAAAATCCGGCATGAACCCAAAAACGATCCCTATTGTTGTCTTCTTCGGACTCCTGACGCTGATCTCCCTCCATCTGGTCCATATTTTTGATCTCGTTCTCATTCCAATGTTGTGGGCGGTCATTCTCGCCATTGTGGTTTATCCCCTCTATCGTCTCTTTTTGAAGCTCTTTCGGGGGAGGCGAAACTGGGCTTCCCTCATTATGACCCTTCTGGTGGTCGGCATCACCACCGGTCCGATGATTTTGTTTTCCGGGACCTTGGCTGGAGAGGCGCTCGATTTTTATGGGAGGATTGCCTCTTCGGTTCGCGATCTCCGTTATGAAGAACAGATCCAGCAGCTTCTTGAATCGCCCGTGGGCGGTTTTTTTCTTCAGATCAAAGAAAAGCTTTCTGCTTTGAATGTGGAGATTGTTCCGCTCGTGGTTAGGTTTTTTGAGAATTTGACCAATATTATTGTGAGACAGATGCAGGAGGGGGCCAAGAATTTTCTCGTTTTTCTTTTTGATTATCTCGTTACTGTTTTTGTCCTCTTTTTCTTTTTGAGGGATGGAGAGGCGATGCTGAACGTCTTCAAGGATCTGATCCCGATGTCTTCCGAACACAAGGAGACGGTGCTGGGTCGGATTGAAGAGACCCTTTCCGCTGTGGTGCGGGGGGTCGGTTTGACCGGTATTACGCAGGGGATCCTTTCCGGGCTTGCCTTTTGGATCTTGGGGGTTCCTTACCCTCTTTTCCTTGGGCTTCTTATTGCCTTTTTGGCCTTTGTTCCCCTCGGGGGGGCGGCGATGATCTGGATTCCATCCTCCCTCTACCTTTATATGGAAGGCTCCTGGGGCAAGGCATTGATCCTTTTTCTTTGGGGGACTCTCGTGATCAGCATGGTCGATAATTTTCTCAAGCCGTATTTCATTGGTGAGAGGACAAAGCTTCCCACGGTCTTCCTGTTTTTCTCGATTCTGGGGGGCTTAAGCTACTACGGTTTTATTGGTGTCTTTCTCGGGCCTCTCGTGTTGGCGCTGTTTCTCTCACTCATTCAGATCTACCGGCAGGAATACGCGGGGAGATCCTAGGGTACCACCCCCCACAAGGAGAAAAAGGTTGTATCAAACTGACGAATCTGGTTTAATTTGATCCATATGCAACATCGTGCCATTACTATTAACCGACCAGTCGTGCTTGTCCCCTTGGAAGAATATCAAGAATTGTTGGCAGAAGCCGGTTACCTTAAAACGCCACAGCTCAGTCGCCGCATCAGACAGGCCCGGCGAAATTTCGCAAAAAATAAGGCGATCTCATGGAAAAAGGTAAAACAGAGTGTCCTCTCCTTATGAGATTGTTCTTGATCGTGGTGCGATCATGGATCTCAAGAAGCTTGCCAAGTCTCAGCCAAAGATTATAAAACAGATCGAGCTAAAAATAGACGCGTTGGCACATGACCCTTATCTAGGCAAGGCCCTGCATGGAGATAAGAAGGGAATTTATTCGCTTCGTCATGGCGACTACCGCATCCTTTATGAATGTTATCATGAAAAAAGAACGGTACTGGTGATCACCATTGGAGATCGGAAAGAAGTGTATGCTTGATCAGGCAACGTGTTGAGTAGACGTTTGTGGAATTTAGGAATCGAAGTGCTATTTACTGAAAAACAAATATTGAGGTGGGCCCGATTTTCTATATAGAGATTCTGCTTGGAGGCATGCGTCGTGTCTTATCATCTTCTCAAGACAAGTCTCGGCATAAACAATCATTCCTGAAATCTGTTGGTGCATTGCTTTGGCAGCTTCTGGATTTCGCTCGCTGACATCCTCACAATATTCCGCCCACCCAGGGATAATGCCGCCCGTCGGATAGTTTCCACAGAGTTGAACCCTTCCATAATCGTTGATATTAATTTGAATTCTTTGACGAACCGGCCATTCACCAATGACGCAACCGTAACCCTCCACGGTCTTATCAGGGTCCATCACATCTTTTAAAGGTGACAAATAGGCATCAAAATCCTCATGAGTCACTGGATCACAGTATGTGCCCCCTGCGACTCCTTCCTCGGGCTCCAACTCAACACATAATTCAAAGGTTTTTTTGTCTGTAAGTCTTAAATTGACACCACGAGATTCATGGTCCCTCATGCTCTCTATATTACGGGTCTGGGCACAGATTGCCGTAGGGAGTCCCGAACAATCTTCAAAACCAGCGGTTGCTTTTTTCCCAACTGGAGGGGAGTTGAGCCCTCGTTGTTCCCCCTTTTTGACATCCCTCATGAGGCAACCAGTTAGGGTGATCGCAAATCCCACTGCTGAAAAAACAGATTTAGGTGTCATGGTATCCTCCTTAATGGATTGACCTTGTTCATTCGCTTTTCGTCTTTGTAGAGAAATAATTGCTAGCTAAAAAAGGTTAATAAATAGTGGACTTACCCATTTTTTAAGCCTTGTCTTTTGTGGGGACGTTTGATACACGCGCCATCCTATGAATTTGATGGATAAAATTCGCCAGGAGGGGCTTAAAAAAGGGCTCCCGGAGTTTCGACCTGGAGACACGGTTCGCGTCCACTGCAAGATCAAAGAGGGGGAGAAGGAGAGGATCCAGGTCTTTGAGGGTGTTGTTCTCGCGCGAAAGGGACATGGCCGGGAGGCAACATTTACCGTCAGAAAGGTTTCTTATGGAGTTGGTGTGGAGAGGATCTTCCCGCTCCACTCTCCTCTTGTTCAAAGGATTGAAGTGATGACCCAGGGAAAGGTTCGTCGAGCAAAACTTTATTATTTAAGAGACCGCTCAGGACGTAAGGCAAGAATTAAGGAAAAAGAGGGTCCCATTGCATCAGGCGTCGTGGAAGGCTCTCCTTCAGAAGGATCTTGAGTATTACGCCCACGGCTGGCTACGGATTGCGGGTGTTGATGAGGTGGGGCGCGGTTGTCTTGCCGGCCCTGTCTTTGCCGCGGCTGTCGTTCTGCCAAAAGAGGCCGATCTCCCCGGAGTGAATGATTCCAAAAAATTGACACCGGCCAAAAGGGAGTTTTTAGCTCCGCAGATTATGGAACAGGCGATCGCCTGGTCGGTTGCCTCTCTCTCCTCCGACGAGATCGATCGGATCAACATTCATCAGGCCTCTCTTCGTGCCATGGAGAAGGCCGTTGTCACCTTGAAAAGTCAGCCCGAGTATCTTTTAATTGATGGGCGTCATCCACTTCTTGTTGGCTGTCCCCAGGAATCACTCGTACATGGGGATGCCAGAAGCCGTGTGATTGCCGCCGCCTCAATCCTTGCCAAGGTAAGCCGAGACCAGTGGATGAGGGAGATTGCAAAACAATATCCCCAATATGGTTTTGAAAAACACAAAGGATACGGGACCCTCCAACATCGGGAGGCGATCCGAAATTACGGACTCACTCCGATCCACCGCAAGACGTTCAATGTTTCTTGATTTTTGATTCCTTCTCCCAGATCAGATCGACCCCTTTCATCGCGCCCAGAATTTTCCCCTCCATTCCCATCCAATCGAGCAGGTTAGGGCCGAGCAGAATTCCATTCTTGAACGGAAGTGTCAGGAAGGGAGAGGCGGACGAAGCAGGATAAATCCTCTTTTGGCAGGCCTGCCTCTGAAAGAGCGAGAAATTATCCTGGTCGGGGAAGAGTGTGCCCTCTGATTCGGCCATCGGAAATATACGACGAAGCGAAGAACCGGCAAACGGAATGAGGTCGCGAAGTTTTTTCTCTATTTCGAGATGAAGGGACTCAAAGAAATCCCTTCCCTTCTCTTTCTGTCCGGAGAACCGATAGCCGACCGTCAGGAGGAGGGTCTCCCCCTCAACTCGTGAACGAGGTGAGAGGTTCAATTCCAGGTAATTCAGTTCTTCCAAAGGTTTTTCGGGGTCCTCAATGATCACCAGATTTTCCTTCATTGGTTCAGGGAGAACCTCTTTTTCTACTTCAAACTGTATGAAGAACTGCTCTTCGGCCGGAACAAGCTTTTCGGCCCTTCGTTTGGGAAGGAAGGACCAGAGGTTTGTTGGGAGATGCCGGTAAAAATTCTGACAGTCAATATTTCCCAGAAGGAACCGGCAACGGGTCGGAAAACCATGGCGCTCCATCTTGACCGCGCGGATCTCCCGCCCCTTGGCCAGGATTTCAAACTGATCGCCGGCCAGTGGATGGACCATTCCTCCGAAGTAGTCGAGCCGTTCAAAGAAGATTTTTTTGAGTTCTTTCAATCCGCCGCGAATTGAGAAGGTGGTGCACCCTTCGGGAGAAAGATAAAGAAGCAGTTGGAGGGTGAGCGGTTCGATCAGGGGGCCTCGTGAAAGAAAACGCAGTTGGAGCTTCAAGAGAGACTGAAGTTCCGGAGACATGTTTTGCCAGAGGTTTTTGAGTGTTTGATCCGGGATCTGCTGTACCCATTGGGAAAATTGCTTTTTCTCCTTGTGGGTTACGATGGGAAGAAAGCCCAGTAGTGCCTCAAGATGCTTTTCCCGGAGAGAATCGACCTCCGTCAGAAAATCGAGGAACACGGTCCTTTCTGTTGAAAATTCGCGGTCAATTTCCTTCAGGAGTTGGTCCCGTGAAGAGGAAAGGTCAACACGGTGTCGCGGATAAATTAATTGACAGGTCACCCGGTTCTCCTGCACGACCTGAATTCTGGACTCTGGAATCATGAGCTTGCTGATGAGGCTTTTGAAGACTCTTGAGTCAAGTGCCGTGATCAGATTGGCGGTGTGTGGATTGTCCGCTTCCTCGTCGATCAAGAGAACATTCATTCCCCGTTTGGCGAGCAGGGTTGCGGCGATGACCCCGGAGAGATCACCACCCAGGACGAGCAGGTCACAGAAGTTAAGGGACATAAAGTTCCAAGAATTACTGTAACTCGAACGTTTCTCCAAACCCCATAACTTTGACTCGTGCCAAATCGCCCACCTTGTCCTCAAAGTCGGCCGGATCCTGCTTGATCTCCGGAAAGGTGTTGTAATGCATTGGAATCACGAGTTTTGGTTTTAGAAGTTCGACCGCCTTTGCCGCATCAGCCGGTCCCATGGTGTAGTTATCGCCGATCGGGAGGATCGCGACGTCAATATTATGCATTTCGGCAATCAAATTCATCTCAAGGGAGAGACCGGTGTCGCCTGCGTGATAGAGGGTACGGTGGTCCATTTTGATGACAAAACCGCAGGGAGAGCCGCCGTAAGTGCCATCGGCGCACCCGGAACTGTGAAGGGCCGGTGTCAAGGTGACCTCACCAAACTCGAATCGGAAGCTCCCGCCAATGTTCATTCCATGGCCGGACGCCTCCTGCTTCAGGCAGTTTTGCACAAGCTCATAGACCCCTATAATGGGGGCGTGGTTCTTCTTGGAGATTTCTACGGCATCTCCCAGATGATCCTGGTGAGCGTGGGTGACGAGCACGGCGTTGCAGATAATTTCATTAGGACTGACACGAACATGCGGGTTGCCGCGGAAAAACGGATCGATGATTATCTTCCCCTTGCTTCCTTCCACAAGGAAGTTGGAATGGCCGAAGTAAGTTAATTTCAACATAGTGCCTCCTTATTAAAAGTGAAAAGCTACATTTCCCGTCAGGCTGTAGGGGAATTCAGCCCCGCTGGCAGAGGGCGTTCCGAGATCGGTGATCAAGGCCACCGAGCGGAATACCCCTTCAAAACCAAACGAGATGATTTCGGTCAGGTAATAATCAAAGCCGACATCAATCTGTGTCCCCAATCCGACCCCTCCGGTATTGTTCGCCTGAAAACGGCCTTCGGTCAGCCAGTAGATGCCAAGTCCGGTACCCAAATAGGGGTCAAACCGTGGTTCTCCCTGGAGCAGATAAAATTTGATGTCCATCACGGGCATGCCGAGGAAGAGAATACCGGTATCATTTTTGCCAGCGCTGTTCGGGTCTTCGTCACCATCCTGCGTTGTCATGAGAAAAGAGGTCTGGAAGGCGACCTGCTCGTGAAACCGGTATTGAAAGAACATATGGCCACCGATGCCTGGGTCCAGGACGGGGATGGTGTCAACGAGGAAGATATTGCCAATCGGTCCCAGACCGATTGAAAAACCTTGTCGGGCCTCCGTGATTCTTGCTGCAAGGGAAAAAACGACAACGGTTACGAGAAAAGCAAACTTCCGATTCATAAGAGAAACTCCTTTTACGTCCGCTTTAGTAGCTTGTGTGTTCTCAAGCGTCAACCCTTACGTTTCGTCCTCTCAAGTGAATTTTTCCCTCTCCAAAAAGACGAATCACCTCGGGGTAGAGCCGGTGTTCAACCGAGTGAATTTTTTGTGAGAGCGTTTCGAGGGAATCGTTTTGTTCAACCGGGACCACTTCCTGTTTGATGATGGGGCCCGTGTCGACCCCCTCATCGACAAAGTGGACGGTCGCGCCGGTCTTTTTGACCCCCGCCTTGAGGGCGTTCTGGATCGCATCGGTCCCCGGAAATTGAGGGAGGAGGGCGGGGTGGATATTCAAAAGACGCCCATAATATTTTCGGACAAACAACGGAGTCAGGATTCTCATGAAACCAGCCAGTACGACCAGCTTGATTTGATGTTGTTCGAGATGATGGATGAGCGCCTCATCGAACGATTCACGACTTTGAAACTCCTTGGGATCAACGACGACCGTCGGCACTTTGTAATCGGAGGCCCTTCTCAAACCGAGAGCCTCTTTTCGATTGCTCAGCACGAGGGCTACATGAAAGGGACAGGGGCTGTGTTGATGCCACTCTTTCTCATAATCAAGAATCGCCTGCAGGTTGGTCCCTTCGCCTGAGATCAGGACGGCGACGTTCATCGATGGACCTTCAGGGCCGATTCGTTGCTCGGACGAGAGGCGATACGCCCGATCCTCCAGGCCTTTTCACCTTGTCCACGGAGTTTTAAAAGAATTGGATCAACATCGGCAGGGGAGACGATCATTACGAGACCGATGCCAAGATTTAAGACGCGCTCCATCTCCTGATCGGTGAGATTTCCCCATTCCTTGAGGAGGTCGAAGATTGGTGGAGTTGGCCAGGCCTTTCTCTCAACAATGACCTGACACCCGTGCGGGAGAATGCGGACAATATTTTCGAGCCCGCCGCCCGTAATATGGACGATCCCTTTCAGGGCAAATTCGTTTTTAAATGATTCCAGAAGCGGCCCGTAGAGTCGTGTCGGTTCAAGCAGAACGTCACCGAGCGGTCGTGTGAGGGGAGGGTAGGTTTTTTTAAGTGACAATTTCCGATCGGCAATGATTTTACGGATAAGCGAAAAACCGTTCGAATGGGGACCGGAGGAGGCGAGTCCGATCAGTTCATCTCCGGGGGCGATTTGGCTTCCATCGATAATGTTCCCCCTGTTTACAATACCGACGATAAATCCGGCGAGGTCAAAGTCCCCCTTTTGGTAGACGGACGGCATCTCGGCGGTCTCACCGCCCAGAACAGAACAGCCGATCGTGCGGCAGGCCTCAGTCATCCCCTGAACCACTTGCACTGCTTCGTCGGGGTCCAGATGACCTGTCGCATAGTAGTCAAGGAAGAAGAGCGGATCAGCCCCAAGACAGAGGATATCGTTGGCGTTCATCGCGACGAGGTCCTGGCCTAATCCCTTCAGGCTCTTCATCTCAATAGCGACCTTGAGCTTCGTCCCGACGCCATCGGTTGAGGCACAAAGGACAGGGTTGTTATATTTTTTGAGATCAGGGACGAAGAGTCCGGCGAAGTGGCCAATCCCCCCCAAGACGCCGGGGCGTTCGGTCTTTTTGACGAGCGGTTTAATCCGCTGGATAAAAAGGTCAGCGATGTCGATATCAACGCCGGATTCTTTGTAAGTTGTTGTTGGGTAAGCCACTTTTGATCGACGCAGTGATTAGCCCTTAAGCCTAAAGGGAGTCAAATGAAAAGCTAACAGGTCTCCTCGAACACTAGAATGGGTGAGAGACTACTGGCTGCAGGTTGCGCTCCCATAGGTCACCGTACAGGAGGTACCGAGCTCGTTATCACCAATACCAATCCCCGGCACACCGTCACAGTCGTTTAGCTCGTCCTCCGCAGCAACCGTCAATGTCTCCACGAAGGCAGTACAACTAAATGGGGAGAGATTCCCTTGAAGACCTTGTACATAGGTAAAGGTACAACCGGCACCGCTTGTATAAGATCTGCTGGTTGAGACAGACCAAGTCATCGATGACTTGGTGCCACCACCGGTGGTGGTATCAATGATCCCCATTAAAGGCACTGTTACATTATAGGATTCAAACAAGGGATCGGAAATTGGCAATGAAGCCGAAAAGCCACTTCCTGACTGACTCGAAATAGTCATTGAATCAGTACCGCCGGCATCACTAACATCTAAGAAACTACATGTGCTGGCAGATATGGCACCCCTCGTCACCGTAAAGGTCGACGGAAGATTAACAGATTGCTGTTGTTGCTGTTGCGAAGAACAATCACTCGCACAGGTCGTTGTTGTCTCCCCTCTGGCCGCCTGACAGGTCCCGTCACCACAATAACCACCTCCCCCGGCAACACTCCCGCAATCCGACGGACAGTTCGTCGGTGACTCCGAGCCGTTGCAGAGCAGATCCCCGCAGATCTCAGACCCGGCACCTGACCCCGGTGTCACACATCTCCCCTGCACACAGACCAATCCGCTCCCGGAGGCACACGGCCTCTCAGTCGTACATTCTCCCCCCACAGCACCCGCCGTCGGTGGCGTGAATGTCCCCGTAAACGTCACATCGCCCCCCTGTCC